>JAFUWA010000007.1 GCA_017477355.1 Clostridia bacterium | reverse complement strand
AGAATGCGATAAGAGCGTTAGAGAAAATAGAAAATTTGGATGAAAAATATCAAAAGAAATTGGAAGAATTAAAAAGTTCTTATTATGAAGTAGAAGAGATTTCCAGAGATATTTATAATTTCAAATATGAATTAGATTTTGATTCTAGTTCTAAGGAAGAAATTGAGATGCGTTTAGATTTAATACATGATTTAAAGAGAAAATATGGAAATAATATTCAAGAGATTTTAGAATATCGAAATGAAGTTGAAAAGGAAATTTTTTCAATCCAAAATTTAGAAAAAAGAAATATGGAAATTCGAAAAGAATTAAAAGAAATTAAAGCTGGAATGATGGAATTAGCGGTAGATATTCATGGATATAGAATGGAATATAGCAAGATTTTATCAGATAAAATTAATCAAGAATTAGCTGATTTAGAAATGGGAAATAGTAAATTTATGGTAGAAATTTTGGAAACAGAAGAGGGCAAATTTAATGAAAATGGAATTGACAAAATTAGATTTTTAATTTGTACAAATACAGGGGAAGATTTTTTACCATTAACGAAGATTGCATCTGGTGGAGAGCTTTCTAGAATTATGCTTGCAATCAAAACAGTTTTAAATAATACAGATAAAGTAGGAACATTAGTATTTGATGAAATTGATACGGGAATTAGCGGAATTGCTGCTAAATCTGTTAGTGAGAAAATGAAAAAATTAGCTAAAAATCATCAGATATTTGTTGTTACACATTTGGCTGTGATTGCAGCAAGCAGTAGTCATAACTACTTTTCTTATAAAGTAGTAGAAAATGGAAAAACAAAAACAAATGTAAAGAAAATTTGTGGAGAAGAATTAGTCGATGAAATTGCTAGAATTTCTAGTGGAGAAGTAAGTCAGATTTCAAAAGAGCATGCAAAAGAGATGTTGAAAAACTCACAAGCTGCGTAAAAGATGTGGATAAAACAATAGAGCGATAGACTTTTGGACAAATGGAGGGAATATGAATCGAGTTATTTTACATGTAGACGTGAATAATGCCTTTCTTAGTTGGACTGCAATTGAAAGACTGAAAAATGGCGAGACTCTTGATATAAGAACAATTCCTGCAGTTATTGGAGGAGATGAAGATAGACGTTCTGGAATCGTTCTTGCGAAAAGTATGCCAGCCAAGAAATGTGGAATTGTAACAGGAGAAACTTTGTATATGGCAAGGCAAAAGTGCCCAGGATTACAAGTTTTCAAGGGAGACTATAAAAAGTATGGATATTATTCTAATCAATTATATCAATTATTATTAGAATATACAGATAAGATAGAAAGATTTAGTATTGATGAATGCTTTTTAGATATGACACATTATTTAATGGAACGAACTCCAATGGAAATTGCTAAGGAAATAAATCAAAGAGTCAAAAAAGAACTTCGGCTTTACAGTTAATATTGGAATTGCCACGAATAAGTTGCTTGCAAAAATGGCATCTGATTTTGAGAAACCAGATAAGATACATACATTATATCCAGAAGAAATTAGTTCTAAAATGTGGCCACTTCCAGCCAAAGAATTACTATTTTTAGGAAAGAAAACAGTTCCAAAATTGTTAAATATGAAAATTAGAACAATTGGAGATATTGCTAATACAGATAAAGAATTTTTGATGAAAAAATTTGGAAAATTTGGAAAGCAGATGTGGGAATATGCTAATCGGAATAGATGAATCAGAGGTAATTTATCTTCCAGAGAAGCCCAAGGGAATTGGTATGAGTACAACGCTTCCAGTAGATGTTGCAAATATTGAAAAGTTAGAAGAAATATTAGCAACCATTGTAGATCAAGTATGCTTTCGATTAAGAAAAAAAGAAATGAAAGCAAATGTTGTCAATGTACAATTAAGAACAAAAGATTTTGTAAATTTTTCTCATCAAGCTAAAATGATAGAAAAGACAGATTCTAGTAAAATTATTTATGGGGAAGCTAAACTGCTTTTAAAAGAAATGTACAAGCAAGGAACCCAAATTAGGCTAATTGGGGTAAGATTAGATAAGTTAGAATCCAATGATGAAGGTCAAATTTCGATTTTTGAAATGCAGTCCAAAGATGAAAAACAATCTAAATTAGACAACACAATTGATGGATTAAAAGAAAAATTTGGATTTAGTAAAATTTCTAGAGGAAATGATATTAATATTCATATTGAAAGAAAAAATGATTATAAGTAATTATTTGTGCCTTGTAAAAAAATAAGCAATTTGATATAATCCATAATGTTATGTGCTTTGTAAATAATGGAATGATGATGAGGTATGAATAAATATGATTTATATCAATGAAGAAAAAGTAAGCAAAATAAAATTAAAGGAAGATAATTTTTTTGTGGCTATTGATTTTGATAAAACAATTACAGCTAGAAAAAGTTGCGATTCTTGGGGAACTTGCGAAAGTGTGTTAGGAGAAGAATTTACAAGAAAAACAGAACTGATTTGTCAAAAATATGCGCCAATTGAATTAAATTATGAAATTAGTTTTGATGAAAAGAATAAAGCAATGGAAGAATGGTACTACAGTAATATGCAATTGTTTTATGATTATCATTTAACAAAAGCTCAATTAGAAGAATCTATAGAGAATAGGGCTATTATTTTTAGAGATGGGGCAAAAGAGTTTCTAAATGATATGTTTAAAAGAAATATTCCTGTTGTTATACTATCCGCTGGTATTGGAAATGTAATAGAATTATTTTTAAAGAAAAATAATTGTTATACAGATAATATTTATATTATTAGCAACTTTATAAAGTTTGATAATGTTGGAAATATGAATAAGCCAGATGTAGAATTAATTCATACGTTAAACAAAACAATGAAAAATCATATTACACCTGAATTTGAAGAAAAAATAAGTAAAAGAAAATATAGACTATTATTAGGAGATTTTATTGAAGATAAAAATATGATATCAAAAGAAGAGTGGGATAAAACAATTGCTATACGGATACTTAGATACCAATGTTCAACAAAATCTTGAGGTATTTAAGAAAAATTTTGATATAGTTTTATCTGAAGAAGACGCTTCTTTTGAGAAAGTAAAAGAAATTGGAATATTACCTAAATAAAAAATCTTGACAAAATGTAACTTTCGTTGTATGATATTAACATAATTTATATGAAAAAACTGCGATAAGGACAAGATAAATAATAGTAAAACTTTTAGAGAGCAAGTTAGTTTGGTGAAAGACTTGTAAGAGAATAGATTATTTATTATCACCTTGGAGTTGATTATTGGAAGTATTAGTAAAATAATCCGCAGATGTTACTGCGTTAACAACAAAGAGAAGAAATTAAGGTGGTACCACGAGCAGTTCGTCCTTTGCGACGAACTGCTTTTTATATTATTTAAGGGTTTTGCATAAAATAAATTCATTTTAGGTAAAACAGAAGGAGAAGAAAAAATGAGCGAAGAAAAAAATTACAATGAGACTTTGAATTTGCCAAAAACAGATTTCCCAATGCGTGGAAATTTACCAGAAAATGAACCAAAAATTCAGGCAGAAAAGTTTACACAGGAACTTTATGAAAAAATGTTAAAGAAAAATGAAGGAAAAACTCCATTTGTTTTACATGATGGACCTCCATATGCCAATGGAGAAATTCATATTGGACACGCATTAAATAAGATTTTAAAAGATACTATTGTAAGGTATAAAAATTTACAAGGGTACTATACTCCATATATTCCAGGATATGATACACATGGTATGCCTACTGAGAAAAAGGCAATTGAGAAATTGGGATTAAATAGAGATGAAATTCCTGTAACTGAGTTTCGTGATACTTGCAAAGGATTTACCGAAAAATATAAAGATATTCAAACAGAAGGATTTAAGAGACTTGGAGTATTAGGAGATTGGGAACATCCTTATATTACTTATCAACCACAAATGGAAGCAAAGCAAATTGGTGTATTTGCTACTATGTATAAAAAAGGTTATATTTATAAAGGATTAAAACCAGTTTACTGGTGCACAGATTGCGAAACAGCTTTGGCAGAAGCTGAAATTGAGTATAAAGATATTAATTCTAATACAGCATATGTAAAATTCCCAGTAAAAGATGCAAAAGGTTTATTTGATGAGAAAAATGCCTATATTGTAATTTGGACAACAACTCCTTGGACATTACCAGGAAATACAATGATAGCTGTTGGTGCTGATTTTAAATATGCAGTTGTAGAAGCAAATGGCGAAAAATTAGTATTTGCCAAAGAATTAGTAGAAACTGTTATGAAAAAAGCGGGAATCGAAGAATATAAAATCCTAGATGAAATCGATGGTGAGAAATTAGAAGGTGTGGTTTGCATGCATCCATTCCTAGATAGAGAATCTCTAGTTGTTTGTGGAACGGAAGATTCTGTAAATGTTGAATTAGGAACAGGTTCTGGATGTGTTCATGTTGCACCATCTTATGGTAAAGAAGACTATTTATTAGGATTAAAACACAATAGTGATATTATTGTTTTAGTGGATGGTAAAGGTGTTCAAAGAGGAGAAGGTGCTGGTCCATTCAAAGATGTGTATTATGCAAAATCTGATAAAGCAATTTTAGAGTGGCTAAGAGAAAACAATAGATTATTAGCAGATGAAGTGGTTAACCACTCATATCCACATTGCTGGAGATGCAAAAAACCAGTTATTTTTAGAGCTACAAGTCAATGGTTTGCATCAGTAGATGGATTTAGAAAAGAAACATTAGAAGCAGTTAAAACAGTTAAATGGATGCCATCTTGGGGTGAAGAAAGAATTACAAAGATGATTGAAGATAGAAATGATTGGTGTATTTCTAGACAAAGGACATGGGGGGTTCCAATTCCAGTTTTTTATTGTAAGAATTGTGAGCATGAATATGTAACAGAAGAATCTTTAGCAAAAGTTCAAGAAATTGTTAAAGAAAAAGGAACAAATGCATGGTTTGATATGGATGTTAAAGATTTAATGCCAGCAGGATGCAAGTGCTCAGAATGTGGAAGCACAGAATTCAAAAAAGAAACAGATATTATGGATGTTTGGTTTGACTCTGGTTCTACACATGAATCAGTTTTAGCAGAGCGTGGTCTTCCAGAAGCAGATATGTATCTAGAAGGAAGCGACCAATATAGAGGATGGTTCCAATCTTCATTATTAACATCAGTTGCAACAAAAGGAAAAGCTCCATATAAAGAAGTTTTAACACATGGATATACAGTTGATGAAAAAGGATTTAAAATGAGTAAATCAATCGGAAATGTTGTTGATCCAAAAGATGTTATCAAAAAATATGGTGCAGATATTTTAAGACTTTGGGTTTTGGCTTCTGACTATACTTCTGACGTTAGTGTTTCTGAAAACATTATGAAACAAGTCAGTGAAGTTTATAGAAAACTAAGAAATACAGCAAGATTCTTACTTGGAAACTTAGATGGATTTGATGTGGAAAATCCTGTTCCATACAAAGAGATGCTTGAAATTGATAGATGGGCTTTAACAAAATTAAATCATTTAATAGAGGATTGTACAAGTGCTTATGATAGATATGAATTTGGTTCAGCTTACAGAGCATTAAATCAATTCTGTGTTGTAGATATGAGTGCTATCTATTTAGATATTATCAAAGATAGATTATATACGTTTAAAGCAGATTCATTGGAAAGACGTTCTGCTCAAACTGCAATGTATGAAATTTTGAGTAGCTTAGTTAGAATCATGGCTCCAATGACAGCCTTCACTGCTGAAGAGATTTGGAAATATATGCCACATAAGAAAGAAGATAACTTAGAAAGCGTAATGCTTAATTACTATCCAAAAGCAAATTCAGAGTGGAAAGATGAAACTTTAGAAATGAAGTGGAATCGATTAATCAAAGTAAAAGATCTAGTTTCTAAAAAATTAGAAGTAGAAAGAGCTGAAAAGAGAATAGGAACTTCATTAGAAGCAAAAGTGGAACTTTATGCAGAAGGTGAACAATATGACTTTTTAAAAGATAAAGAAGAAGTGTTAAAAGAAATCTTTATTGTATCAGGAGTAGAAATTCAAAACAATAGACGTAATGAGGACCAAGAAGTAGAAATTGGCGTAAAAGTTGCCAAAGCAGACGGAGAAAAATGTGAACGTTGTTGGAGTTATTCACCTACAGTTGGAACAATGAAACTTTATCCAACATTATGCGAAAAGTGCGTAAAAAATATTCAATAAGAGAATTAAAAAGCCGGATTTTTTTCCGGCTTTTTCTATTATATGTTTTTTTCTAGCGTCTCATTTTTCTGTATGTTACATTTCTGTAACATATATTGATTTTTCTTCTATAATAAAATAAAATGTATTTGGAAATAATTATGATAAAAGGGAGGAAAATCTTTTGAACGGATTGGAACAAGTTGAAGCTGAAAATCAAAAAATTGCATCTGATATGATACAACTAGCTGGAACAGAAGATTCTAGAATTTCAGTTATTACGGCTATTTTTGTTAGATTAAATAACGAAATGCGTCTAGAAAATGTGCAAGAGATTAGAAGAGATATTTCTTATGGTGCAAAAGATTATGGACTACTTCCTGAAAAATATGTAAATAGCATGGATAGCATCGTGAGATCATATGTTCAAGAAATTAATAAGTTTATGAAAGCATATAACGATGAATTTATGAATATTCAAAATGTTCTAAAAAGTGCGGAAGAGAGGCAAAAATATTATTTCTATAAAATAAGAGAAACTATTGTTATGAGAGATATTTGTGAATTAGCAGGAAAAAATCCTGAGGACTATAAAGAATTGGATGCTCAAATAAAATCATATCGTAAAAAACTTGCAACTTATGAAAAAATAATTGTGAGATGTGATAAAGAATTTGAAGATTGTAAAATTAGGAGAGATCAGGATTTTAAGGATTTGTTTGAATTAAAACAAGAAAATGCTCTAGCAGTTATTCAAAAGCGTAATGTTATTACAATGTTAATCAATAAAATCAAAAACAGATTAAATGGATATGAAAGATTTTCAAAATATGTTTTACAAAAGCATGCTGGAAAATTAAATCGTATGAGAACAGAAACAACTGGAGAATATGTTACTAAAATTAAGAAAAATATCCTTTCTTTTGATTCAGAGATTGAAGGCATGCTAAATGCATAGAAAGAGGGCTAAATGGAAAAGAATGAAGTAAAAATGGGAGAAAAATTTATATCTGGAAAGATGATAAGTCTTGATGATGATGATATTGAAGAATTAGATCAAGCATCGAAATCCTTGAAGCAAGTTGAAAGAAATATTAAGGAAAACATTGCTTCAAAAATGAAATAGAGGAGAACATTTATGGCGACACAAACATATAATGATGGTAGTAATATTATTATAAATAATTCCGAAGGTGATAAAACAAAATTAAATACAATAACCAAAAGGTTAACAGAGTTAACGACGCCTGAGAAAATTAGCGAGTTAATTGGTCAAATGATTGAAAGAGGAATTCTAAATGAGGTCGATATTATGGAGTTAAAAGCAAAAGGAATTTATAAAGAAGATTCTGAATTGCAAAAAGAGTCACAAGAACAAACTCAATCTCAGTTTGAACCAACTGATAAAGACATTGCAATTGATGGAAACGAGGATTTAGAACTATAAAAATACAAAAAAATAAAAAAAGTCCTTGACAAATGAAGATGAATGGTTTATAATCTATACTTGTCAGGGGCAAACAACTGATAATTATAAAATCAATGCAGGTGTAGTTCAATGGTAGAATTCCAGCCTTCCAAGCTGGCTATGCGGGTTCGATTCCCGCTACCTGCTCCAATTAATTAGCCATTGTATTAGAATAGTCTAGTATGATGGCTTTTTACTTAAATAAATATGCGCGGGATTAATTTAGTGGTAGAATGTCATGCTTCCGACCTGATAGCGCGGGTTCGATTCCCGCATCCCGCTCCATAATGCGTTTTCGTCGAACTAATTGTAATTATTCATACAAGCGAGTTTGAAGAAAAGATAGCCTCAAAAAATTAGTTGAAAAATCTTGAATTTTATGGTAAATTGTAAATAAATCAAGTAATGTAAAGGGGAGTGTTATATGAAATTAAAGATTAAAAATAAGAAGACTATTATAATTTGTATTATTGTATTATTAATAGTTGCAATTTTAATTGGATTATATTTTTTGAAAAGAAATACTCCTACAATAGATGATGAGTTAAGAGATAATGCTTATATAGACATATGGAGAGATAACTTAATGGACGCTGACATTGCTTTATATTCTACAGGAAGTGGTGAAAATGAAAAATTATATTTAGGTGCTCAACCACTGCATTATCTTATAAACAAAAATGGTGATATATATACATATCAAGCTAGTTCATTTCAAAATAAAATGACAGGTAAAAGAGATCCTGCTACAAGTAAATATATAAAGACACTTTCGCAATCTGATGTGCAAAAAATAGAAAATGAATTAAAATCAATTACAGAAAATAATAACAGTAATTCTTTTAGTTTGGACTCAACATATTGGTATATAAAAATAAATGGAGAATCAACTAGAGTAAACGTAAATGTATACCAATATGTATTAGAACAATATTTAGATGAAAATTATTCGCAACAATAAATAAAAGAAATGAGAATTTAGTTGAATCTAATTAGAATATATAAAATAATTATTTATAAAGTTAATGGTTTTAGATAGAAAATTCGAAGACTTGAGTCATTTTTTATATTAAAATAATATAGAAAAGTATTCATATTATTCTATGATATAAAGCTGTTTTTTAAGATGAAAACAATAATTATAAAGAAAACACATCATTTGAAGAAATCTTTGCATTATATGAATTTGATAAAAATATAAAAGCTATATTTTTAAAATATATATTAGAAATAGAAGTTGTAATAAAGTCTCTTATTGTAAACACTTTTGCAGAAGAATATGGAGTTGAAGATTATTTAAATGTAGAAAATTTTGATGCAGATGTTGATGAAGGTTTTATTGGAGTTCGACCATATATAGTTGTGCTAAAAGCTAATTTATAGAACCTTTATTTTTAAACGGTAAAAACTATTGCAATTTTTTTGAAATTAGGTAATAATAAATTTGGAGAAAAATTTATTAAGAGTTTTATTTAAATATTTCTAATACAAAAAATATTTAATAGCTAGCAATGTTACAAAAGAAATGTATTCTGAAAATAAATAATGAGTATTCAAATGAACTAAAGAAAGGAGATTTTAATTTATGAAAAATCTCAAGAAAGAAGCACTAAATAGCAGAAAGGGTATCACATTAATAGCTTTAGTAATTACTATTATTATCCTTTTGATTTTAGCTCGGAATAAGTATTTCGATATTATCTGGAAAGAAAGGAATATTACGACAAGCAGAAAATGCAGAAACCCAAAAAGATATATCAGAAGAAAAAGAAATAATTAATTTAGCAGTTATTCATGCTACGGAAAAAAGCCAATCTGGATATATTGATGAAACACATTTTACAGATGAATTAGAGAAGAAGAATGCTACTGTTACAAAATCAGGAAGTAATTTTAAAGTTACATTTCCGAGTGAGAGGCAATATATTGTTGATCAAGCCGGGAATCTAACAGAATATAAGCCGGTACCACTAACAGGAATAACACTAGCAAGCACAGAAGAAACAGTAGAAGTAGGAAGAAGCAAGACTTTAACTATAATCAAAGAACCAACAAATACTACAGAAAGTGTAAAATGGATAAGTGAAACACCAAGTATAGCAACAGTAGAAGAAACAACGGGAAAAGTAACAGGAGTAACAATAGGAACAGCTATAATAAAAGCAACTAGTCAAGATGGAAGCCTAGTATCAAGTAATAGTTGTACAGTAACGGTTACAGAGGTAGTATCAGAAATAGAAAAAGGGATAAATCCAGAAACTTATGGACGAATAGTAAATTATAATGTTGATTTAGGAACAGATGAAGATGGAAACAATTTAACATGGAAAGTATTTTATGATGATGGAACAAATGTATATTTAATAGCATCAGATTATGTACAAACAACAAATGTTAATTTATCATCAACAATAAATGCTATTGGAGCAATTAAAAGTGGAAAATATAATATATGTTGGGGGGACTTTAAAACTTACCAATCAGAAAGCGCTACATCAACAATAGCATCAACAGGATCAAATGATATATTTGTAAACAGACCAACTGGAACAGCATATCTAACAGGAAGAGGATTATTAAGTTTTTGGAAGGATGCAATTCCAACAAGTAGT
>JAFUWA010000052.1 GCA_017477355.1 Clostridia bacterium | reverse complement strand
TTCTGATTGTTTTTTTGACACAATTTCACAAACAATTTCTTTTTTTCCAATTTTTTTAATTTTGCAATTATAGTTTAAACTTTTTTCATAATCACATACTAAAATTGTATCTCCAATATTTTTACGCAAAACATTTTTGATATGGTTCACGTCATCTGTATCAATAATAATCTCTTCATTATTTACTTTATCAGATTTCACAAAAAATTTGCTCATACAATCCTCTCATTTCTTTTTACTGCTTATATATAATATCATAAAAACGCATATTTTTCAATCAAATTTGCCAAAAGAGTGCCACAATATAATTTTTAAGTAAGATAAGGATATATTTTTCTGCAAATTGAGAATTAATTTGCGTTTAGAAAAATGTAACGGAGCGTCCGAAATCAAACGAAAAAATTGATATTGGGACACTCTTATAAACAACTTGAAAAAATTGGATGTTTAAAATTTTTTCAAAAGTACATGATATATATTGAAATTACAATTTTATTTGTGATTTCATATACAATTAGTCTATTTTCGGAGGTGAATTTAATGGCAACAGATAGAACAAACAAAGTAGTTCCTGAAGCTAAAGAATCTTTAAACAAATTTAAATATGAAGTAGCTCAAGAAGTTGGCGTTGATCTTAAGAATGGTTACAACGGAAATATTTCAGCTAGAGACGCTGGTAAAATCGGTGGTAACATGGTAAGAAAAATGATTGAACATTATGAAAACCAAATGTTAAACAAATAGTAGCGTTTTAAGTTTGCTACAAAACAAAAACCCAGTCCGTTAATTTTAATAGGCTGGGTTTTTACTATCACCAAAAGACATCAATCCTCAAAATATTCTTTAAAATAATTCTTTAATTCTTCTAAATCCTCTATCCATTCTGGATCATATAACATTTCACCATTTTTCTTTGCTTCTTCAAGAGCTTCTTCTTCTTTTTTTATATAATACTTTAAATCTTCTTCATGATTTTTATAATTTCTCTTAAAATAATCATAGTTTGTTTTTAAAGTATGTATTAAATCAATATAGGAATATTTATGCGCACCATTAATTGAAATCAAATTTTGATAATAATAAGGATAATACTTTCCAACTAATATTTCTAAAGTAGAATAATTACTTTTATCTTCAATTTCAATATTTAGAAATTCTAACATTTCCACAAATAGAGCTTTTAGTTTTTCTCTTTCTTCATCATACAAATCTTCTAAAGTCTGACCTTCTTTTAATGTTATATCTTCATAAAACTGATTATAATTTTTGTAATTGTCTTCATTTTCGGCAAAAAATTTATATGTAAACTCTAAACTACTTATATATTCAACATCATCTGCTTCAACCATCCAAAAATCATCTCTCATTGTATCCTTATACACAAATCTCTTAAGCATCGTATAAGTTTCATCAAACATCCATTTATAGTCTGAATAACAAAGCACTAATTCTTCAATTAAATCAGATAAACTTCCCTCTTTATCATACTTTCTATTTTTATAATCAAGCATCTTGCAAAAAATTTCTTTCAAACCTTTAAAGAGACCTTCTTCAATATTTTCAATCCCTTCTTTTTCAATTCTTTCTTTTTGCTTTTTATAACTATCTATTTCATCTAAAACTTCATTATATACTTTTACTATAGCTCTTGATAATTCTTGATTATCCATTTCAAAGTAGTCCATTTCACATGGAACCTCGTCAGATATATCTTCAAACTCTTCAAAGTTCCAATCTCTTATATAACTAGTTAGACTTCTAAAGCTTTCAAACCAAATACTCTGATAATAGATTTCTTCTGACATACTATAAAGTTCTTTATCTTTATCATCTTCGTATAAAACTTCATAGTTAATCTTTTTTAATTGAATAATTTCATTCCCTAATTCAAAAACTTTATTAAATAAAATTTCATAAATCTTATTGTCATCATTTAATTTTGAAATTTCTTTTAAATCAAGCTTATTCATCATCTTCTCCTAGTCTTTTCATCCAATCAGGAAGCTTAGTCTCTTCCATCTTTGGATATTCATCTTTTTTGATAGTTCCTCTGTCTCTATAATTTTTAACATTTGGATAATAAATGTAATCTCCATTTTCAACATCTATTAAGCATCTAAGAAGTTCAAAATCTTTTTCTACTAATGGACCATCACAATACTCTGTTCCTCTTTTATGAAAATTTATCCAAGAAATATCTCCTCTCGTTACTTGATACTGCCAATATTTCTTACCGTCTATTTCTACAACATCCATATCAGCATCATCAAATCCTAGATAAGATATACCATCCCTAGTAGTATTTCTACAAAAATCAGTTTTCAAAGTATAGTCTCTTTTTGCAATATATTTAGCTTCACTCTTTTTAATAGGAAAAGGATATTTACTATCCTCTTCTTCTATTTGCTTTTCATATTTTGCATTTAATTCTTGGAAAAAGTTACTTCTTTCTTCTTTGCTTGCTTTACCTTCCAATATTTCATAAAATCTATCTATAAAATTTTTCATCTTATTATCCTTTTAGTCCATAACATTATTATAATTTTTTGGAAATCCCATAATATTTAGTAAATTATGATAACTTAACTCATCTACTTCATCTTTTACATAAGTTAACCAATCTTCAATTCTAGCAAACATATCCTCAAAATCTTCTTTATCAAGTAGTTTTTTTAAAACAGTCATAACAGAAAAAAGATTACTCATTCCATATGTAAAATCAAATAATATATCACCATGAGCACAAATATTTCTTACAACATTTAGCATTCTAAAATACTTTTCTACAACAAAAGGAGTATCTTCAAAATGTTCTGCTACCTTAGCTTTATCTTCTTTTTTCATAATTTCATAGAATGTTGTAATGTTTCCAAACATAAAATATTTAACAAGAATCAGTGATGGTATAGCTTCCATATTATTTAAATATTTCTGTATATCACTATCATTTTTAGAATTTCTTTCTATGTTTTCCTTTACTTTCTTTTCTAATGTATCTAGTTTTAGTCTGGATTGATAACTACCATCTAGATTTTCTTTTTTCAATAAATAATCTTCTCCATATTTTTCAATATATTCATAGACAATATAAGATTTCAAGTTAATTTCTAAAATATTGATATAATCAAATATTAAATTTTTTAGTTCTCTATCAAAACTATAAATTGCATATAATTCCTCAAAATATGTTTCTTCTTCATAACTATTTGATTCTTTTTTCAAATTCAAAAACACTTCTTCATAGCCATTGATTAGAAAATAATAATTTTCTCTTAATATGATCTCTTTAGATTGTTGTTCATTTTTAAATTTTAAACCTTTTGATTTTAGTTCTTCTATTTGTTTATTGATTATCGTATATTCCCTTTTCATTTAATTCTTCCTACTTTATCCTTTATTATAAAATACCTTCAAAAATTTTTTCGAAGGTATTTTATCTCCCTTTTTATGAAATTTCAATAATTAATTATTGGTTGTATGTGTTACCATTTGGGTATCAGGAGTAATCACTTCAAATGTATAACCATTTTCTAAACCATAATCAATAATTCTTTCTAATGCTCCAATTGTTTTGGTATTATTTGCAAAATCATGCATTAAAACAACATTTGCTTTATCTTTACTTAAATGGCTTGTTACATTTTTATAAACATCATCAGAAGATTTTGCGCTTCCTGCATCATCTGAGTCTACGTTCCAATCAAAATACGTATATCCTCTTGCTACCATTTCATATGCTAAAGTTGTCATAATTTTTGTACAATAGTGACGGCTGATTGTATTAGAACTTCCGCCTGGGAATCTTGTAATTGTAGCATTCACTCCAATTGTTTCCATGATTTTATCTTGCAATTTTGTAATATTATTCATATAAGTATCTACTGATTGATAAATTGCAGAATATGTATGTGAATATCCATGAATAGCAACTGTATGTCCAGATTCATGTTCTCTTTTTACAAGTTCAGCTCCTGCTTCATCAAAGTTTAAAATAAAGAATGTTGCTTTTACTCCTTTTTTATCTAAAATATCTAGAATTTGAGGTGTTGAACTTTGTGTTGGTCCATCATCAAATGTTAAATAGATAACACCTTTTTTGCCTTGAGTACCATCTTGTGCAATTACTTTTCCAGCTTCAGAAACTGCAACATATCTTTCATTTACAGCTTCATTACCACTATTATCTGTTGCTTTATAAGTTAAAATATAAAGTCCAGTTTTACTTGTATCAACACTTCCTTCTACTACAATTGAACCGGATACATCTCCATTCTTCTCATCAACTGCTGTTGCACCTTCATCCACATATTCTGTTCCAGTGTTGACGTAAACATTTTTGTTTCCGTTCAATGTAATAACTGGTGGAATTTCATCTGTTAAAATAACATGTCTTTTTGCTTCTACTACATTTTTATTAGAATCTGTTACTTTATATATTAAATTATATTCATTTTCATTAATTTCTTCTTTTACTACTTCTACAGATTCTGTAATATCTCCTAATTTTTCATCTGTTGCTGTAAAACCAGATTCCTGAAATTCTTCTTGGTATGGAATTGTTATTTCCTGATCACCTACTAATTCAATTTTGGCTGTTACTTTTACAGCTTCTCCACCTGTAAAAACAGATTCTAATTTTTTCACATCCCCTTTGGCTAATAAAAGTGCTGTAGCAACTCCAATTATCACTGCTACTATGATTAAGATAAAAATAATTAGTCCCTTTTTTGATTTGTTTTCTTGCTCCATTTTTTAATCCCCTTTTTATTAAATATAATCTATTGAATAAAAGTATATTTCTTTTATTCAATATGTTCTAATTTATATTGTAACCCAGTATTTCTCTTTTTGGTATCAATATTTTGAATCATAGACTCTATTACTTTGGTATTACTTATCATAATTAAAAGTTTCTTTGCTCTTGTCATTCCAGTATATAATAAATTTCTTGTTAGCAACATATTAGATGCCCAAGGAACTACCATAATAACAACATCAAACTCACTTCCGTTGTGCTTTGTGAATCGTAATCGCATACGCCAGCTCTAACTCATCTAATTCTGAAAAAGCATACCAAGCTCTTTTATCATCATCAAATTCTACTTCCATATTTTTTTCTTGCGTATTTATTTTTGTAATCCTTCCAAGTTCTCCGATTAAAAATTCCTGTTCCATTCTCATAAGTCTTAAAGTCAACACTAGATCCTTTTTCCCAATAAATATCGTAATTATTCTTTATCTGCATTACTCTATCACCCTCGCGGAACAAAATTTGTCCATGCTGTTTTTCTAATTTTTCGGGCGATTTCGGATTTAACTCATTTTGCAAACTATTATTTAACTCTTTTGTTCCAAGAATTCCTTTTTTAGTTGGTGTTAATACTTGAATATTTTTAAAGAAATCATAGTTTCCATAATTTTTTAATCTTCCGTTGCTCAAAGACAGCACTTGATAAACCATTTTTTCTTGCATTTGCTCATTAATATAGAAAAAGTCATCTAAGCTATCTTCCGCTTTAGAAACATTTCCAATAAAATTAATTCCTTGATTTACATTATGGGAATTAACAATAATTTTACTTTTAGCGGCTTGTCTAAAAATTTTATTAAGAGATACTGTTGCAAATTTTTCAGATTGAATCAAATCTTGCAAAACAGCTCCAGGGCCTACTGAAGGAAGTTGATTACTATCGCCTACTAAAACTAACTTGCTTCCTAGATAAATAGCTTTCACAATATAATTCATTAAAAAACTATCTACCATACTCATCTCATCTACCACAATAACATCTCCATCAATGGGAGTAACATTTACATCTACATTATGAATCTTATCATCTTCTATTTTCCCAATCTCTAGCAAACGATGAACTGTTTTAGCATCTTCTCCTGTTGCTTCGCTCATTCTTTTTGCCGCTCTTCCTGTTGGAGCACAAAGAACAACTTTTCTTCCATGTGATTTATAAATTTCTAACAATACTTTTATAATTGTTGTCTTTCCAGTACCAGGACCTCCTGTAATAATAGAAACATTATTATCATTAATTTGATTAATTGCTTCAATCTGTTTGTCAGAAAGTTTAATTCCTAATATCTTTTCTTGTGCATCTAAATCTTTTTCAAAACTTTTAATGTATTTAATATTTCGAGAATTATTTAAAGCAATTAATCTATCTGATATATTTTTTTCAACTTTATACATTGGATATAAATATACCCATTTGCTCTCATCTTCACGTTCTTCAATTATAATTTCTTCTTGTACTTTTAAATTAATCAAATTATTTTCTATTTCATCACTAGAAACTTCTAAATTCTGTGCAAGAAACGCTTCTAAATTTTCTTGCTTTACACAAAGATTTCCATTATAACTACTAGTAAGCAATGCAAATTTTATTCCACTCTTGATTCTATCATCATTATCCTTTGGAACACCTAATTGCAATGCTATTTTATCTATTTTGTTAAAATCAACGCCATATACAATATCCACTAAAATATATGGATTATTTTCTATTTTTTCAACTGCATCTTTTCCCAAAGCATCATAGACCTTTTTACTATTATTACTGCTTACCCCAAATTTTTCTAAGAAGCCAACAATTTGCCAAAGTTCCCATTTTTCATTAAATTCTTCTCCAATTTCATATGCTTTATCTTTACTAATTCCTTTAACTTCAGCTAAACGAAGTGGCTCAAATTTAAAAATGTGAATAGCATCTTCTCCAAATTTATCAATAATCTTTTTAGCCGTTGCAGGACCTATTCCTCGAATAGTTCCGCTTGCCAAATATTTTTCTAATGCTTTACTATTTTCTGGCATTAATTTCTCAAAAGTATCTATTTTAAATTGCTCTCCATATTCTTGATGAGTTACCATTTTTCCAACAACTTTTAAAGTATCGCCTTCTTCTATAAAAGGCAAATACCCAACAATTGTCAAGGAGCTGCCATCTTCTTTTTCAAATTCTGCAATTGTATAACTATTGGAATCGTTCTTATAAATGAATTCTACAATTTGACCTTTTAATTCCATGGCTTCTCCTTTCAAAAATATGTTTGCTTTATTATTCTATCAAAAAGACCTGTAAATTTCAAGACGTTATTTGACTTTTTTAGAGAGAAATGGGGACGTACCACTTTTCCCTCTTTTGGATACATATAAAAAAAGAGGGAAAAGTGGTACGTCCCCATTTCCCTCTATTTTTTATCCAAAGATTCCTTTTTTCTTTAATGGTGGTTGTTCATTCATTGTTTTTGCTAATTCCACAAGTAAATTTCTTTGCTCTGTAGTTAGTCTTTTTGGAACCTGAACAATTACTGTAAATACAAAATCTCCTCTCCAGTTTCCATTTAAACTCTTAAATCCTTTATTTTTAATTGAAAATCTTGTATTAGTAGCTGTTCCTTCTGGAATTTTATATTTTTCAATACTTCCGTCCACCATTGGAATTTCAATCTCTCCACCTAAAGTTGCCATGGTAAAAGTGATTGGAACCTCACAAAGGACATGTTCTGCTCTTCTTGAAAAAACTCCATCTTTTTTCACTCTAACAACAATATACAAATCGCCATTTGGTCCACCGTTTCTTCCTGGTTCTCCTTCATTTTTTAAGACGATTGTTTGACCATCATCAATTCCTTCTGGAATTTTAATTTTTAATTTCTTTGCTTTCTTTACTGTACCTTTTCCTTTACAACTTGAACATGGATTTGTAATAACAGTTCCAACTCCTCCACAAGCTGTACAAGTTCTCTGCGTTGCAACTTGACCAAATAGAGTTGAAGATACTTGTCTAATTGTTCCTTTGCCTCCACAAGTAGTACATTTTGTTGGAGAGGTTCCTTTAGCACAACCATTTCCTCCACATTCTGTACACACCTCGTTTCGATTAATAGAAATCTCTTTTTCAACACCTATATAAGATTCCTTAAAGGTAATATCAATTGCAACTTTTAAGTCAGCTCCTTTAGAAACAGTATTTCTACTGCGAGAAGAACCTCCTCTTCTTTCTCCGCCGAAGAAAGAAGAGAAGATATCTCCTAAATCACTAAAGTCTCCAAAACCACTAAATCCATCAAAGCCTGAGCCATATGAATAATATCCTCCACCATTTGCCCCCATATTAGGGCCATCAAATCCATATGTGTCATACATTTTTCGCTTTTGGGGATCAGATAATACTTCATAAGCTTCGCCGACTTCTTTAAATTTTGCTTCAGCTTCTTCTTTATTGTCAGGATTGGCATCAGGATGATATTTTTTTGCGAGTTTTCGATAGGCTTTTTTTAATTCGTCATCACTAGCTGTTTTAGATACGCCTAGAACCTCATAATAATCTCTTTTATCCGCCATCTAATTCTAACCTCTAATTTCTAACTTCTAGTTTATTTATTATCTCCGTCATCTTCTACTTTGTAGTCTGCATTATAAACATTTCCATTGTCATCTGTTGCAGTTCCGTTTCCTTCACCATCAACTCCAGCTGCTGCTTTTGCTTGTTCTACTTTTTGTTGTCCATATAATTTTTCTGATAATGCATAGAATACTTTTGTTAATTTATCAGTTGCATCTTTGATGCTTTCTGTATCATTAGACTCTAAAGCTTTCTTAGTATTAGCAATTTCTTCTTCTACTTTTGCTTTTTCTTCTCCACTTACTTTATCGCCTAATTCTTCTAAAGTTTTCTCACTATTATATACTAAGCTTTCAGCATTATTTTTAACTTCGATTTCTTCTTTCTTCTTTTTATCCTCTTGACTGTGTAATTCAGCATCTTTAATAGCTTGGTTAATATCTTCTTCTGAAAGATTTGTTGAAGCTGTTATAACAACTTTTTGCTCATTTCCAGTAGCTTGATCTTTTGCTGAAACGTGAACAATACCGTTTGCATCAATATCAAATGTTACTTCAATTTGTGGTACTCCTCTTGGAGCTGCAGGGATTCCTGTTAAGTGGAATCTTCCTAATGTTTTGTTGTAAGCAGCCATTTCTCTTTCACCTTGAAGAACATGTACTTCAACTGCTGTTTGACCATCAGCTGCTGTAGAGAATACTTGTGATTTCTTTGTTGGAATAGTTGTATTTCTTTCGATTAATTTTGTAAATACACCACCATATGTTTCAATACCTAATGATAATGGTGTTACATCTAATAATACCAAGTCTTTAACATCTCCTGATAATACACCACCTTGGATAGCAGCACCAATAGCTACGCACTCATCAGGGTTAATTCCTTTATCTGGTTCTTTTCCAGTAATTCTTTTTACTACTTCTTGAACAGCTGGAACTCTAGTAGAACCACCAACTAATAATACTTTCTTTAAGTCACTTGCTTGAATACCAGCATCTGCTAATGCTTTGTTAACTGGTTCTGCAGTAGACTCTACTAAATCATGAATTAATTCTTCAAATTTTGCTCTTGTTAATGTAATATCTAAGTTTTTAGCACCACTTGCATCTGCTGTGATAAATGGAATGTTAATTTCTGTTTGTTGCATTCCTGATAATTCAATTTTTGCTTTTTCAGCTTGTTCTTTAATTCTTTGCATTGCTGTTTTATCATTTCTTAAATCAATTCCATCTGATTTTTTGAATTCTTCAACAACATAATCAATAATTCTATTATCAAAATCATCACCACCAAGATGTGTGTTACCATTCGTAGCTAAAACTTCAAATACACCATCTCCAATATCCAAAATTGAAACGTCGAATGTTCCACCACCAAGGTCATAAATCATAATTTTTTCATCTTGTGATTCTTTATCCATACCAAATGCTAAAGCAGCAGCTGTTGGCTCATTGATAATTCTTAGGACTTCTAATCCTGCAATTTTACCAGCATCTTTTGTTGCTTGTCTTTGGCTATCATTAAAATAAGCAGGTACTGTAATAACAGCTTGAGTAACAGGGCTTCCTAAATAGCTTTCTGCATCCGCTTTTAATTTTTGTAAAATCATAGCTGAAATTTCTTGTGGAGAGAATTCATCTCCATCAACTTTTACTTTTTCAGCTGTTCCCATTTTTCTCTTGATAGAGATAATTGTGTTATCAGGATTAGCAACTGCTTGACGTTTTGCAATTTGTCCAACTAATCTTTCACCATTTTTTGAAAATGCTACTACAGATGGAGTAGTTCTACTTCCTTCTGCATTTGGTATAACAACTGGTTCTCCTCCTTCTAATACTGATACACATGAATTTGTTGTTCCTAAATCAATTCCTATAATTTTTCCCATTTTAACTTTCCTTCTTTCCGCTCATCTTCGAGCAAATTTATATATATTATTTATTTTTATTATTTCTTATATGGCAAATAATTTCCAACATCTTTATATCTTATAATAGTTGATTTTTTTATATCGTTATATGTAATCACAAGCCTATAATATGGATCAGATCCTGCACTAGTTGCAAATGTGTTTAAATCTGAATTATCATATTCTTCTAAACTATCATAATATTTTAAAACTTTTTCAATATCATCTTCAGATATTTTTTTGTGTTTAATTCTATAATAATGATGAGGATTAGAATAAAGATAATGCTCATATATTATATAAGCCTTTTTATCTTTTATACTAATTAAATCATAGTCTATACTATATCCAGCCCCTCCAGAATTATCTCCTAAGTATTCATAATCTACTCTTATATCATATTCTATATTATCAACATATTTTTCTTTCAATACTATATTAATATGCATAAGTACTGGAATCAAGATTGCAATTGCTATAATTATCGATACTATAATTATTATTTTCTTCATAAAATCACCTAATTTGCAACGACTACCATTGCATGTCTTACAACTTTAGTTCCAATTCTGTAGCCTTTTCTATATTCTTGAACAATTTCATTTGAACCTTTTTCAGGATCATCTATATGTTGTACTGCCTCGTGAAGTTCTGGATCAAATTGTTGTCCAATTGTTGGAATTTCTTCCATTCCAAATTTATTTAAAACATCATATAGTTGTTTTAAAATTAATTTAATACCATCTTGATATGCGGTATTTTCCATTTTTACCTCTACTGCTTTTTCTAAATTGTCTACCACTGGTAAAATGGATGAAACTACATCTGCCGTAATTTCTGCTCTTTTTGTTAGACTTTCTTTTTGTGTTCTCTTTTTATAATTTTCAAACTCAGCAAAAAGACGTTTATATCTATCATTTAGCTCATTCATTTCTTCTTCATTTGAACTCACATTTTCTTGTTTTACTTCATTTTCTTCTTGCTTTACTTCTTCATTTGTATTTTCATTAACATTCTCGTTTTTTTCTACTTCTTCATTTGTTTTGTTTTCTTCATCCATTGTTTCTTTTTTACCTCCTTTCGTTCTCTAAAAATTTTTACCTTTTTTGAAATCATCATTCAATTTCTTACTAATATATTTCATAACAGTAATTACTTTAGAATAATCCATTCTTGTTGGGCCGATAATTCCTATTGTTCCTATATCTTTTCCTTCAATTAAATGGTTAAAAGTAATTAAACTGAAATTCTTCAATTCTTCTTTTTCGGATTCTGCTCCAATATAAACATTAATATCTTGCTCTATTTCTGAACTCATAACATCTGACACAACATCTTTTGAGTTTAATACATTCAAAAATTCTTTTGCTATATCTGTATTTTGAAATTCAGGCATATCAACAACTTTATTAGTTCCCTCTAAATAGACCTGATTAACGGTTTCTTTTAAAAGTTTATTAATCTCTTTAATAATTCTTTTGATAATTTCAATTCCAGATTTCATTTCTTCTGTAATAAATTCTTCAATTGGAACATTAATTTCATCTAGAGATTTTCCTACTAATTTTTGTTTAAAAATAACACTTAGGTCTTCTACTTGTTCTGCTGTAATATCTTCATCAAATTTGATAATAGACTCTCTAATAATTCCAGAATCAGTTAAGATAACAGCCATTAAAACTCTAACACCTAATAGCATAAATTTGATATCGACAATAGAATGTTTTTCAACTTGTGGACCAATTGCAACTGTTGTATAATGTGTTACCTCTGATAAAGTAGTTGTTGCAATCTTTGTTAATTCTTCTAAATCATTTACTTTTTGTTCTAATTTTTCCTTAATATAAGCTATTTCCGCTCTTGATAAAGAATCTTCTCTTAACAATTCATCTACATAGTAACGATATCCTTTTTGAGAAGGAACACGTCCGACTAGAAGTATGGGTTTTTTCTAGGAAACCTATTTTTTCCAATTCTGCCATTTCATTTCTGATTGTGGCACTACTACAATCTAGATATTCCTTTTCAAGCAAACTACCAGAACTAACAGGTTCTGCTGTTTGGATATATTCATCTACAATTGCACCAAGAATCTTCTTTTTTCGTTCATCTAATTTCATTCTTTACTTCCTTTAATTTTAATTAAAATAAAAATTAGCAATCCTAATCTTGGACTGCTAATATATTATCTCTTTTTATTCTGTTTGTCAAGTATTTCAATTAAATTTTTTTATTGATTAAAAATATTATCTGCTTTCTCTTCTAATCGTTTATTTTTTTCTTTTAATTCACTTGAAATTTTTCTTAAATTTTCAATATTTTCTTTGTCTACATTAATCATTTTTCCTTCATACATAATGTTTCCAAATAAATCATCTTTCATTTGTATCACTCCTATTTAACTATTCTGCAGGTTCATCATGCTCTGAATCTTCAAATTCTTTTTGGAACCTTCTATTTCCAGTTTCTCTTGCATTTTCAAGTCCAGGTAATAAAAGTTTCTTTGCTCTTTTTATAACGCTATCTCTTGCTTTTTCTCCATCTCCAATGACTTTACTTAATCCAGCTTTTTCTAATGCCTCAACTTTCTTTCTAGCAATCTTTAAAGCAATTTCTCTTTTTCTGGAATCATTTCTATCAATTTCTCCGTTTGAAGCTTCATTCATATCATATACCATTACAATTTCATTTAATTGATCAAATTGACCTCTTATCTCAGAAGCCACCATAATTTTGTGAGAAAGCTCTGCTTCTTCTGAAATTCCTCTTGTCACAAAACGTTCTCTTTCAGCATCTCTTATTTCTTGCATTACACTATCTGCTCCATCCATTAACATTTCTGGATGTTCGTGTAAAGCTTGAGCAATTGCATAACTTTTTGAACTAGGATCCATCTTGCTTAAATCACCAAAGTTTTTAGCTAAATTTCTTAATTCTTTCTTTGACAAATCGTAAATTTTAGGTAATCCAGAATATGTAGTCATCCTTCCCACTAAATCAGCATGCTCTTCTACTACTTCTCCTTTTTCATCAAAAAATACATCTCTAAAGATAGATCTACCAGGCAATACTAATTTTCCATCTTTATCAACTTTCGCATCTTGCATTGCATACTCTATTTCAGCATCTACTTCTTCTTTTGGCATATCTGCAAATTTACTTTCAGCTAACGCTCTTAACTCTGTTTCTAATTTTGTTCTAAGTAATTTATCAAAATTGCCTGCTATTCCATCTAATAATTCGCTTTGTCTTTGCTTTAATGTCACTTCAAAAGCTTCTAAAGTTTCTTCATCCATTTTACCATCTCGCATAGCTTGATATGCATCTTTTAACTCTTCTGGAATTTCAGCTTCTCTTTCTGTATTTTTACTAACAATAATTCTATGAGCTTCTCTTAAATCTATAATTACTTTATCTAATTTTTCTGATGTCTCTGTAATCAATTCTCTATTTTCTTGCAAAATTTCTGGAGGCACCTCTCCTGGAGCCATTAAGACAGAAGCTGTTAATTTAAAATAAGCATTTTTTAATGATTTCTTAAATTTCCCATCTTCTCTTTGTGGTTCTTCTTCTCCCTCCGGAGCTTCTAATGCTTCTGTTTCTTCTCCTCTTGTTATTCTTTCTGTTTTTGCTACTGACTTAGAACCTCTTCTTACGATACCATATTTTTCATCTTCCATCTGTTGTATTTCTTGTTTTCTTCTTTCTAAAGTATCTCCAACATACTCAATTCCTAAAGATTCGAAAATGGCTCTTCTATATGCTTCACGATTTTCTTTTACTGGATCTTTTCCTTTTGAATCAGATTTCTTTGTTATTTCAGTTCTAACACCTAAATCACTAAAAATTCTATCTACTGCATCTCTTCCAAATATAGCATTTGTTACGAAATGAGTTGATACTAAATTATCTATTTGTTGTCTTGTTTCTTGTGTAGGATTCTTTGAGAATTTTTCGATTAAACTAGCAAGTTCACTTTTAAAATCGCTCCAATCATCTGGTCTCTCCATTTTTTTCTTCATTTCACTTGCTAGATCTTTATTTCCAATATCTAAATAGTCTTTTACTTTCTGCTTTGTTACTAATTCGGCCATTTCTACCTCCTATCCGGGCATTCTCTTCTAGCCCGTTTTCTTCTATTCCTCTTATTTCTATAATATCTGCCACAAATTCAATTGTTTCATTTCTCATTTCCTCAACACTCTTTTGAGAATCTATATTATGAATTGTTTTATGATATTCTTTCAAAATATCTGTATATCTCTTACTTCCATTAAAGATGTTCGAAAACTTTCGAAATGCTTTTTGAAATATATTTTGCTCACTAAAAAGTTGCAAAGATTTAGAAGTTACTATAAATTCTTCCTCCATCATTTTTTCAAAATTTTCTCTAGAAACAACAAACTCAGAATTACACAATTCAATAATTTTCTTGTAATCTTGATTTTTCTTTCTTATATTTTCTTTCTGTTGGAGAACACTATTTTGTGAAGCACTTTTCTCAGACATATTAACAAGTTTTTGATAGTTTATCATTGCAATTCTTCGATTATTATTTGCTTCTTGAAGTTCATTTTGAATATTCACATATTGGCAATAAAATTCATCGTATACCATATTTAATTTTTGTTTATAATGTGTAATAATCAAATTAACGTCATCAAAATATAAATCTTGCTTTTGGTTGCAATTTTTAGCTTCAATTTCCATCATATTATATAAATATGCTACTTTTTCATTAATCCTTTGTTCGCTTTCTCTTAGGAAAATGGAAGCATCAATTTTAGCAATTACTGTTTCATTATCTGCAATTTCGTTCATCACTTTTAGAAGTTCTATACTTACTTGCTCACTCATAGTTTTTCCTCCTATTTTTTCTTATGTGACCATCTTTTTTGATTATACCATAAAATGTTAAAATAATCCAGTTTTTTTATACAAATTCTTCAAAAACAAGGTTTGCTAAATCTAGTCCTTTTCTAGTTAATTTTATATTATCTAAATCCACCTCTAACAAGTCTTCCTCTACCAATTTGGAAATTTCAAATCTAAAATAAAATAATGGATTAATTCCAAACTTTCTTTCAAACTGACTAATCGATACTCCTTCCATTTTTCTAAGTCCAAGCATAATATATTCTTTCTTTTCCATTTCTCCAGTTTGAATCTCATTTAGCATTACTTCTTTTTTAGGATTTTGAAGATAATCTTCTAAAATTGTTGTATTAGAAAAACGTTTTTTCTCAAAATAAGAATGCGCAGCCAAACCAAACCCTAAATATTCTTCTTGGCTCCAACAACTCATATTATGCTTTGATTCAAATCCAGACTTTGCAAAATTAGAGATTTCATAATGAATATATCCTTCCTTCTCTAACATTTTCTTAGTCAAATCATACATTCTTCTTTCTTGCTCATCTGTCTGAAGTGCATATTTTCCATTTTTAATTTCTTTTTCCAAAACAGTTCCTTCTTCTAATATTAATGAATATAATGAAATATGATTGGGATTTAAAAAGATTACCCTACGCACAGAATCTTGTAAATCTGCTAAACTTTGCAAAGGAAGCGCTAGCATTAAATCGACATTTATATTTTGAAATCCTACACTTCTTGCTAACTTGAAACATTGTTCAAATTCTTCATAAGTATGAATTCTTCCAATTGCTTTTAAAATCTCGTTTTTAGCAGATTGAAGGCCTATACTAATTCTATTAAAACCAGCTCTTCTATAACTTTCCAATTTTTCCTCATCTACAGTTCCAGGATTCACTTCAATTGTAATTTCCGCATTTTCTTTCACTTCAAATTTTTCTTGGATTCTCTTTAAAGTATCTACGATAAAATTACTCGAAACGCTAGATGGAGTTCCTCCACCGAAATAAATTGTATTTACTTGAAATCCATTTTTCTCACATTGATTTATTTCTGAAGCAAGTGCTTGATAATATTTTTCTTGAAACTCTTCTTTTCCTGCAAATGAAATAAAATCACAATATTTACATTTTTGCTTACAAAATGGGATATGAACATAAATTCCAATTTCTCTCATTCTAAACTTTCCTTCCTAATACTATCTCTTCCTATATTCTTCTGCCAAATTCTGTATCTTTTTTAATCTATGATTAATTCCTGATTTTCCAATTGGCTCTGTTAACATTTCTCCCAATTCTTTTAAGGAACTCTCTGGATGTTCCAAACGAAGAAGAGCTACCTCTCTTATCTCTGGACTTAATTCATCAAATCGATTTATCTTTTGCAAAAACTTGATGTCTTCAATTTGACTTATTGCAGCATCAACAGTTTTATTCAAATTAGCGGCTTCACAATTTACCATTCTATTAACATTATTCTTCATCTCTTTAAAAACACGAATATCCTCCAATTTTAAAACTGCCTTATTTGCTCCAATACAAGCCAAAAAACTAGAAACTTGATCTGCTTCTTTCACATAAAGCATAAATTTATCTTTGTAAATAATATTTTTAAAATCAACTCCATAACTATCTGCTAAATTAGAAATAAAATCTGCATTTTTCTTATCTCCAAAAATAATTTCTAAATGATAACTTTTTTCAGGGTCTGTACAAGAACCAGCTCCCAAAAAGCTTCCTCTTAAAATTGTCTTTTTTACTTCATCTTTTAAATTATTAGCTAACCCAGAAAAGATATTTTCTATATATTGATTAGCAATTCTCGCAGCAAAACATTTGCCTCTTATTTCTGGTTCATAATCAATTTTTAAATGAAATAAGATTTTATAAAATCTTTCGATATTATAATCATTTTCAGTCATAAACTCTATGAATTTCCCATTATTCACAGTATTTCCAGTTAAAATATAGCCTAAAAATTCTGCTTTTAGTAGCTCTTCATTTTTCCATTGATTAATATTACTTAATTCTTCTTTAATATCATACGAAAAAGACATTTTTTCCTCCTTTTAATTTTTCCCAAAACAAATTGATCCTGCGTTGCCGTTCGAAAATTTTCCAATCGACGTACACTCGTACGCCTCATGGAATAATTTTCTCACGCGCCTTGTCTAAATTTGTTTTTGAAAAAATTATATACTTGCAATAATTACTCTATCGTTTCCTCCAAAATCTTGCAAACAAATGATATTTTGAAATCCATTGTTTTTTAGGATTTCTTGAACAGCTTCTTTTTGGCTATAACCGATTTCTAAGAAAAGCATTCCGCTCTTTTGTTAAATATTTTTTGGCATTCTCTCCAATTTTTCTATAAAAATCTAACCCATCTTTTCCGCCGTCTAATGCTAAGTGAGGTTCATTCTGTACATCCATACTCAATTCCGGAATCACATCAGTTTCAATATAAGGTGGATTAGAAACAATCATGTCAAACTTTTCTTCAATCGTTTCAAACAAATTTGACTCCACTAATTTTACTTTTGCACTATTTTTCTTACAATTTATTTGTGCTACTTTCAGCGCTTCATGGCTAACATCTGATGCCACTACTTCCACGTCATTTGGACAATTTTTCACTAAACTAATCGCAATAGCACCACTTCCTGTGCATAAATCTAGTATTTTGGGCTTATTTATCTTCCTTTTTTCTAAATTTTCAAATAATTTCACATTCTCTTTTCCACAGTTATGCTCTAAATACTTTATGACTGCCTGCACTAAAATTTCTGTATCTGGTTGAGGAATTAAAACATTTTTATTTACCAAAAAATCTAATCCCATAAATTCTTGATGTCCTGTAATATATTGTAGTGGTTCACCACTTGTCAATCGATCTAACAAAGAATAATAAGCTATTTGCGTTTCCGTATCAATTTCTTCAGCATCATTAATCATTAAGTATTCTTTCGATTGGCCTAATAAATAACACAATAGCAATCTAGCCTTTAAATTACATTCTTCAATATTGCTCTCTTTTAGGACATAAATTCCATCTTTTAAAAGCTCATTTAATTTCATACATTTCTCCTTAAAATCAACGGTTTTATTTTACCATAATTTACATAAAAAAGCAATCATTAATGCTATAAGAGGGAAAAGTGGTACATCTCATTTTCCTTTTTCACTCGTCTTTCAAAAACTTCATAAAAAATAAAAACCTCGGGTTGAGTACCCGAGGAACGCGTCAAACGCGTTTTTTCATTTTTCGGTTCTGATTCCGGCTATGCTTCTTCTCCGATTACAGTACGTTCAGCTCAATAAAGGCATTGAACATGTCCTCAAAGAACCAGTCAATCCAGCAGTCTACGACACTGTTCGGAATCGGCCAGACTTCGTCGTCAAAGCGACCCTCCGCAATAAGCTGGTTGGCCTTGTCAGAAAGGCTCACAAACTTCACGGTAGCTTCCGCCAGCTCGGGACTGTAGGCCGTATGAATCGCGCGAATCATGACCTTTTCAATCCAACGACGATCTGCCTTAACCCTCGTGTAGTCGTAGAGGCGCTTTGCCAACCTCACGTAGAACTGATCATCCAGTTCAGCAAGCAGCCCCTTACTCCAACGTTCCATACCTTCGCCGCGGATCTGGGCTCCAGTATACTCCTTTCCCTCAAAGATGTACACGTCCTCATATCGACGCGACACATCAATAACGGATCGGATGAATCTGTCGTAAGTGCCGTCCTGAATGAGGTGCAGATAGAAAAGCTTGTTCTGCGAGGTCTTGTCATTATGCTGCCACATCTCCGCAGGGATAGTAGCTTCATCGACAACCGCCGTGCCGGGCTTTCCATAGCTGTACCTGACCATCTGGGAATCAATCAGCTCTTTTGTCCACTTTTTGACCTGCTCCTTGGGGAAATAGCACCACGAAACCTGCTTCGTGAGCGGGTTAATCGTGAAATGCGTATATTCCCGATTGCCAGACCAGCAGCGCACAGAATCGTTGGTTGTTACTACCGCAGCATTGTACGGGGTGAAGAAATACGCTGCACGACCCTTTGGGTCGCTGATTGCACCAGCGTACACATGCTGAAATGCCAGGAAACCTAAGAAATGATTTTTATTTGTTGCCACAATAATCGACCTCCTTTATAGTCATCGGCAACACCTTCCTCTTTCGACAGCTCGCGTGAGAAAGGCTTATAAAATGGTTCTGTGTCGACTTTTCAGCCTCCACGACAATAGTATTATATCACATTTATGAGATTTATGTCAACAAATATAAAAACCCCACGTTCAAGCCGTTCTTAAATGAATTTTTAATGGACCTGTACTCACACAGGTGGGTGCCTTCCTAGATGTTCATGGGTTTCTTACAATACAGACGGTAAGCATACACGCCGCATCCAGAGTTCGGGCTCCCTTATCCATAACTTGTAGGTTCTAAAAATTCAAGTATACACGCACTACGCAGGGAAAATTAATATACTAGATGTTAGATACTAGAAGATAAATTAGAACTTCTTGTTATCAATCCATCTAAGTATTTACATATTTATTTGTTACACTTATATTATCATAGTCTTTTTTATATTTCAACTCAAAAATCTTCCAAATTTTCTAGTTAAACAGAATTTATATATCTTATTAATCAGTATGCTTTCTTTTTTTCATTATTTCTCATTTGCATTTTCTTTTATTTTATGATTTAATAAAAGATGTGTGGTGGAAATTTTATTTCCACCACATTTTTAAGAGTCAAAGTCTGGAACATATTGTTCCTCATTCTCTTCCAAATATTGTATATAACCATTTTTAAACTCTAAACGGTACAAATAATCTTCTATTTCTTCGAATTCTTTCTTTGTTAATTTTCGATTAATATCTTTTATTTCTGACGCTTTATAACTTGGAAAATATTGAGCCATAATGCTAATTGAAATATTCTTTCCAAACGTTGATTTCAAAAATTTTAAAACCTGTTTACTATTTTGAATATGATTTGGCAAAACAAGATGTCTAATAATTACTCCTTTTTGTAATATTCCATCTTCATCATAAATATTCTCTGGCTGTTGCCTTATCATTTCTTTTATAGCACTCATTGCAATACTTTTATAGTTTTTGGCATTAGACAATCTCGTTGCTAGTTCCTCATAATAGTACTTAAAATCAGGAAGATAAATATCAATATATCCTTCTAGCATTTTTAAAGCTTCTACGCTTTCATATCCACTAGAATTATACAGTATTGGTATTTTAAGCCCTTGAGTTTTAGCAATTCTTATAGATTCTATTATTTGAGGAATGTACATAAACCCCGTTACAAAATTAATATTATTTGCTCCTTCTTCTTGTAACCAAATCATTTTATCTGCTAATTCTTGAATAGAAATCTCTCTTCCTGTTTCTTCTTGACTTATAGTATAATTCTGACAAAATTGGCATCTCAAATTACATCCCGAAAAAAACACTGTTCCAGATCCACTATTTCCACTGATACAAGGTTCTTCATAATAGTGAAGTCCTATTCTTGCTTGTTTTACATTTTCCCCAACAGCACCACAAAAACCTTTTTGCCCTTTTAACCTATTTACTTTACAATTTCTTGGACATAAATCACATTTTTCTAATTTCTCTAAAATTCCCATGCTATTATTTTAACAGATTTTTCTTGATATAGCAATTTATATATGATAAAATATTAGCATATTGGAATGGAGGACACTTTCTGGTGCCAGAATTGGAGAAAATAGAATGAAGAATAAAGTTTTAATTATCGTTTTTATCATATTAGTCATTATTTTAGCAATCTTGGGAATTGTAAAATTCCGCAAAATTCAAATAGAAAAAGAAGAAGAAAAAACTTCCAGAGATTTTATTTTAGATGAAAAAAATATTCCTTCTACTGTAAATACACACGGTGAAAATGCTGGAATCTATGTAGGAACTAGTAATGATGGAAATGACACTTATATGTTTATTAGTATCAAACTTAATAAAAACGTTTCTAAAGAAGAACAGACAAAATCTTTAATAGAAGCAATTGGAACTGCAACTGGGTATAGAATAGATATCAATTCTATTAATATCGACGGTAATAGCATTAAAATTGATTTAGCTAAAACTGGTAGTCCTTTTGCCAATGAAGATGCTTATGAATATACAGATGAAGTAAAATACTTTATTGCAACAGACTATACTGTTTCTAAAACAATTTTGGATTCTATTAACAAAACATTAAAAAATTATTTTGGAAATGATACAAAAGTATATTTATCAGGTGATTCTGAAAATATTCATATTGAAAACAGTATTTTAACCATTGATGTTGATGCAAGCAAAGTTTATGATGAACAATAAATACAAAAAGAAACCTGTACAAATAGTACAGGTCTTTTTTTATTTATAACTAATTGGTCCATTATCTTCATCTTCATAATTTTCATCGATATCATAATCATAACCGCTATATCCTTCATAGTGTTCAGGCGGAGTTGGTCCTTTATCTAATATCTCCTTAATATTTACTGGAACCAAATTAACACTAATAGCTTTTAATATATTGATATCTCTTTTAAAGTATTTTACCTTTGCATATCCGTTTTTAGGATAATCTACAGGATCAAATCCTATAATTTCAGAAATAATTCTTACATCTCTTTCTGAAGGGACATATACAATAAATTCTGCTTTGAATTCTCTTCTACCATTGATAACAGTATCAGAATATACGTTTTTTATTTTGGCAAAACAAACTTCTCCATACTTATCGGTATTACTATCAATTATTTTCTTTCTAATCCCTATAATCAGAAATATAATACCTATAATCCAAAAAATTGACAAGATTGCGAGCGCTTCTAGTGCACCACTTAAGACTACAGCTAGTGACATCAAAAAAACAAATCCTGTCCAAACGCCTCCAAACATTAACATAAAACTACTACTACTCATCTTCTTCTCCTTTTTAATCATGAAATCTTGGGGCTGGTAAAATGGAATTAATTTATTAGCAAAATCTCTTAAACTAAGAAAATATTCTTCCAATGCCTTTCATAATCCCTCCATTAGTCTCATTTATACTACTGGAACTGTTTGCCCAATGATTTCATATTTCATATAATAATATCTCCTGTATTTTGGTAATCTCATTATATATTAAATTTTAAAAAAATCAATATATTCTATCTTTCTTCTCCAACATCAGCAACCATCCTATCTTCACGAATTTCTTCCATAATACTACTTAGTTGTTCTATTCTTCTCCTTAATTTTTCAATATCCAATACAGTAATAACCCCATCTTCTGAAAGTTCAATTTCTCCATTCTCAACCAAAGAATTAAGCATCAATATCTTCCCTTCTCTTTCTATATCAAGCATTATTTTTTTACCATTGTTAGCTGAAATTTGGATAAGTTCCAACATTTCCTTTGTATACTCCGCTAAAGCCATTTTTTTATTAATTCTTTCTCTATCGGTTGCATTTTCAGGAAGTTCTGTATCAATTCCAGAGTCATGAATTATCACTCCATTTTCTGTTTCTTCTGAAAAAATATACCAATCTCCTGACGAACTCATTGCAATTTGATAATTATCCAAATTAATCTCTTGACTTAAATAGCCATCTGGATTCAGTCCATAAATAATATCTTGAATGAATTTGGCATTTGCAAAAATACTATTTTGACTTCTACCTGTTTTCTGAACAAGAGCTTGTATCATTTCCACTTTATCTTCATCAATATCTGAACCATTACGTCTCCAAATATCCCTTGTCTTTGTATAACGAATTCCTATATCTGCTACTTCTAAAAACTGTGGAGTATGGTCATTTTCATCAAATTCATCATTATGTGCAATTAATACGATTGAACCTCTAGAGTCAGTATATAGGCTTTTTTCACTAGCACCTGTATATCTTTTATTAATTTCTAATGGGGTCACAATCGGTGAAAAATCTGGATGTTTTCTTCTCATCTCATTGGACAATCCAATAATTAAATCGTCACAACCTTTTCCCATGGCAACATCTTTGATAAGAGCACTTCGATATTGTGCCTCTGTGATTTTTCCTGCTTGTAATAATTTATCTAGAGCTCTCCTGTCAGTTTGAATCATCTTCAAAGCTGCTTGTTCATACACTTCCATAATCTCGTCAAATCCACCAACTGCTTCTAATTCAGCTCTTACACTTGCTGGTATTTCAACATTATCAAATGTAATTCTATTTCCATTTCTCCAAGTCCAACTTTGTGCTACAATTCTTAAAGGCTTACCATATTCATCCATTTCTTCTACAACAAATAAAGACCCATTTTGTTCTGTAGCAGAATGAATCATAGAACTTTCTCCAGGATCATGAAGTCCAATTGTTTGACAACAATTTGTAATTTCGCCAATCGCTAAATGTAAAGGATCGTCAATTCGTACAATTCTTCCTCTGAAACGTTTTCCTTTATACTCCTCTGGTGGAATTGTAATTGCTTCTCTTTTTTGCATTTCTCGATATAATCTTTGTGCAATAACAAATTGTTCTTGTGTTAATCCTGCTTTTCTAGCAATATATTCTAATTCATGCTCACCTTTTCCCACATTTTCATAGCTATTTTTATTCACTTCATTTACTAAATCTTGTAATGTAAATAATCCTTCTTCAAATCTAGTTCTAATACCTGAATCACGAATGATTCTCTCAAATTTCTGATGCATTTTTCCAAAAATTGTATAGAATTCTGGTTTAGCAATAAATTCTTCTTTATGTAGCAAAAAGAAATTTCTAAATTCTTCTGAATATGGTCTTGTTAAACCAGAAAACATAATTTCTGCTTTATTAAATGTTAGCATTTTTGCATATTGTGCATTTCCAAGAATCTCATATATTCTTCTTTTTTCTTCTTCTGTTAAATCTTTAAGTCCAACACTCTCCTTTGTCTCCACCTCAAAAATAGAATCTTTTCCATAAATTGCCTCATCCAAGCTAACAGCTTCCTCATATGTCATTTTTTCAGGACAATTAATTGTAGCTACAATTTTCATAATCCATCTTTTTCCGATTTTTTCAGCTTCTTCTTTCAAACAATCTACTAGAGTTTGATTAGCGATTCTAGATTTTTCCGGGTCCAAATTTAATTCTTCTGTAATACGTAGTAAGTCTTCTAAATGCTCTGTTACATGAGGAGAATAAAATGGCTCCCCATTTTCCTTTATTCTCGCAAATTCTTTTTCTAAATACTCTCTTACCAAGTTAATATCTACTTTTTCAGATTGATTTAAACTATATTTTAAAGCTGCTCTGTATATTTCTTTGATTCGTTTTCTAGTTTTAGTATTTTCTAAAATTTCAGTTTCGACTTTTGCAGAAGTAAATTCCCTTAATTTTTCTAGCTTAATCTCCGTATTCATTGAAATTACTTTTTGTACAAGATTCTCTATTTCTTCTGTATTATCTGGCTGATGATTTGCCTCTAAAACTTGTGATAACAAACTTCGAATGTCTCCTTGATATCCTTCTTGTATCAATCGATTTAAAGTTTTGAATAAATCCAAGTTACTTTTAGAAGTTAATTTTTCTGCTCCTGGCAATAATCCTGGAAATCCATTTAATAAAATCGTTAAAATTTTAATATTTCCAGTTATTTCAAATTTTTTCTCATACAAATCTTTTATTCTGCCATCAATTTCATAAACTTGCTGCAAACTTTCTGGATCAATTTCTGGAGTTTCTAACATTTTTTTGGCTTCATTAAATCCCAAAAATCCATACATATGTCCTAATATTTGTTCAAAAAGATCTCTTCTAAAGTCTTCTTGTGAGACTGAATTTCTTAAACTATTATTCTCTAATAAATTTTGGTATTCTCGAAAACTAATTTCTGTTATTTCTTCAGGCCCATATAAAATAAGACCAGGCATTGAAATAATTTCCTTTATCTTATTCGGAAACTTTTGAATAGCATGTTTTAAAATAACAGCATTTTCTTGATTTGATCCATAAAGTGTTAATCCTTCTAAATCTATCTCTCCGAACTGGATTAATTCTTCTACAGAAAATTCGTTTAACAGATTTCTCAATGAGGCAAAAGCATTTGGAATTCTTTTTCCAATAATAAATTTTCTATATTCCGGGTTCATTAAATCTTCAAAGCCAAATTTTTTTAAATTAACTTTATCTTCTCTATATCGCGTATAAAATTTTTCTTTTAGTTCTTCTGGAGCATTATCATCGATAAACATCTCAGAGTATTTTTCTTTAAATTCTTTACCAAAATCATAAGATGCATACTTTATCTCACCAGTTTTCATCTTTTGAAGTATTTGAATTTCAATGGATTCTCTAATTTCTTCTCTAGTCGTCAATGTTGTATCAATTATAATTTTCTCAATAAATTCTGGATTGAATTTTACAACTTCCTCCATATATAAATCCGCATTTTCCACATTTGGAAAGAAATTTTGACGAATAATTTGCTTAATACTTTCTTCTATCTCTTCTAATGAAGTTTTATTTCCTCTGATATCAATACTACAAGTTGATAAATCAGTTCTTTTTAATCCACCGGCAAAACGAATATATTCTCTATTTTTAAGCAAGAAACGTAAGCCTTCTTCTCTTTCATAATGATGTGAAATATATTCTACTAAACTTGTATAATAATATTCCATAGAATCTGTTATTACAGTTAAGTTATTAACTTTTATTCCAAAAGAATAATCTGTTTGACTAACATATTTCACCCAATCTTCATGCTCTGCAAGAATATCTACTGTTAATTTTCTTGAATAAAATAAATCTTGCAATTCTGCTGGTGCTTCTTCTGACAAAAACATTTCTGGATGTCTTGCTTTAAATCCTGCTGAAAAATCTCTATAATCTATTTCTGGATTTTGACCATATCCTTGTTTTATTATACGAATAATGGCTTCTTCAAACTCTTCTTTCGTAAAAGGTCTCTGATAATCGTCCTCTTTTTCCCAATCATACTTTTTAGCTGACAAAATATTAGTTCTTGGATTATGATTATTTCCATCATAATGTATATAATGTTCATATAGATTTATTAATACTGCATAATTATTCTTTGTTAATGGATTTCCATTTTCTTTATCGAATTCCATCAATGTTTCGAAGCCAAAACGCTCAAAAGCATAAATTACATCTATATTTCCTAATATCTCATAAGGAATATCATAACTCTCTATTTTTTCAGGAGTTGTATATTTCAAAATAGTTTGGAATCTTTTGGCTTCATATTCTTTTAAATCTTGAGAAAATTCTAGAACCCCATACATTCTTTTTAATGCCATTTTCCCATCATCAGTTGTATAAGCGCCCCTATATAATTCTCTAACTATCTTTTTAATTTCAATAGCATTTTCTTCTACTGTCTTCTGTACATCAATTTTTTCAGCAACTTTTTCAATATAATTTGGAAATAAAAGTATGTCAGAAGAAAATTCGGGATACATTTTAAATAGATATATTATTTGTTCTTCTGTAATTGCTTTATTTCTAAAAGTCATAAAATGCATAAATTTTTTGCCCTGAAAAATACTCAAATTTTCTTGAATATCAATATAAGAAAGACTTCCTCTAAGAATACGCATTTTTGTCTCTTCTTCCGGTGGAAAATCAATGATATATTCTGGTATATATTTTCGAGCATCACTACTAAGAGCGATTTTTTCATAATCTTCTTCTGAATTATATCCTTCTTCAAATCTTTCTATCAAAGCTGCCTTCATAATAAGCTCATATTCTTCCATTGAAGAAACCTTTTCTATTTTTAATTCTCTTTGTTTTTGGCGAAAATTAAATCTTACTAACTGATATAGTGATACATCAATTTGCTTTATAACATCTACTGGTAATACTTTTAGAATTTCCTGCACGCTCCAATCCAATCTATCTTCTTCCACTTTTCCTACCAGATTATATTGGATAACATCTTCTAATGTTAATCTTTTTAAATGATATCTTGTCCTTACTTCTTTTGGATAAATAGTCTCTCCTGACATTCCCCAGAATCTTTCTTTATGCTGTTCTATAAATTCTTCATCAAAACTATCTTCATCAAATCTAATTGTCTCAAAATCGAAATGAAAAATTTCACAACCTCTCGCTCTGATTACACTATCTCTATAACTTTCATTGATAAAATTAAAATCTAATTTTGCTCCTGTTCCTTCAAAATCAAAAACCAAGTCTATAAAACCATCATAACTTTCCGCTGGAATATCACTTAAATCACTAGTATGAATTTCGTTAAAAACTTCTTCTATTTCTTGCTCTAGCTTTTCTAATTTTTCTTTCTCAACCTCTTTACCAGCTTCAACTTCAAGAAAAATTTCTAATACTTCAGCTAACCACTTTTTCAATTCTAAAAATCGTTCTATCGACATTTTCTTCATTGTTTCTATACCTCATTTTTCATTGGATAAATAATGTGTTTCTTTACATAATATTCTGTATTTCCTTCTTCTATATCTCTTGCATTTAATAATGTTGTATTAACAAAAACATTATTAGAATGTACTAAATTAATAAATCGATATCCTGTTTGCGGATTTTTTGTATAAATACAAGACCCAATTGGTTTTAAAGTATTTATGTGATTAATCGCATGATAAAATTCTCCAGATGATACTTGGCATTTTAATCCTTTTTCTTCTAGTCTTCTACTATCTTCTTCTGCTTGTTGTCTAAACTCTTCACTTTCAATATAAATCAAATATTCATTACTTTTTTGTCGTTCCTTCATTACTCTATCAGTCATAACTTCATCATAATCATCATATTCGCATTCATCATAAGGAAGAATTCTAATTAAATTAGAATCTAGTCCAAACTTCCTTAAAGCTTCTCTGAAAATCAATAATACTGCCATATCTATCCCAACTTCACGATACTCAAGCTTCGAAATTGTTATCGTATTTCTTGTCTTGATTGCCATTACAAAAAATTTTACAATCTCCAAAATGTCATCTGTTTCAGCAAGAATATTTCCTTTTGGTACAAGATATGTTCCTGCATAAAAATTAGATACCATTTCATGAAATTCTTGAGATTCTTTATAATGAGATTCTTCTGCTCTTGCCTTTTCAAATGCATCCCAAATATCATGAAATGTTACTTCTTCCTCAAGAGTTTCTATTAAACTCTTGATTGTTTCCTTATTTAATAGTAATCTTACTGAAATATAATTCAAAAGCTCTTCTTCTAAATTTTCTCTATCATCCAAATTATAAGTTTCAAATGCAATATTGAGTATTTTTAATTTCTCTTCCATTTGCCCTCCAAAAATTATCTTATCTCTTTGCAATTTTCATCTTCAATATAATATTTTGTTCCCTTCATTTTATCTGGTAAATATTGCTGTTCTACCCAATGTCCCGGAAAATCATGTGGATATTTATATCCTTTTCCATAGCCAAAGTCTTTCATTCCGCTCTGCTGGAGCATTTCTAATATGCATTGGAATCGTTCCAGTATCTTTTGAAGCAACATCCTCCAAAGCCCTATTAATAGCCAAATAAGAGGCATTTGACTTAGGCGATTTTGCAACATAAACAGCTGCTTCCGCTAAAATGATTCTTGCCTCTGGCATTCCAACCATCGTAACTGCTTGCATTGCAGAAGTAGCAACCACTAAAGCTTGAGGATTTGCCATTCCAACATCTTCAGAACTACAAATAACAATTCTCCTTGCCAAAAACACAGGATCCTCACCAGCATTTAAAGCTCTTGCTAAATAGAATACAACAGCATCAGTGTCTCCTCCACGCATTGATTTAATAAAAGCACTAATATTATCGTAATGACTATCACCATTCTTATCAAACATTGCTTTAGGCTTATTTAAGCTTTGGCTAACAACTTCATCAGTTAATTCAATTACACCGCTCAGAATTCATTTTCGTTGTTAATACAGCCACTTCTAATCCATTTAATGCAGTTCTTACATCACCATTAGAAATTTCTGCAATTTTTTCAATCGTATCCTCTGAAATTTTGATATTATATCCCCCAAGACCCTCTTTCGCAGTTAATGCTCTTTTAACCACTTTAATAATATCTTCTTTTTTTAACGGTTCTAATTTTACTACCATAGAACGAGAAATCAAGGCTTTATTAACTTCAAAATAAGGATTTTCTGTTGTTGCGCCAATTAAAATTACTGTTCCATTTTCTACATAAGGAAGTAATGCATCTTGTTGCAATTTATTAAATCGATGAATCTCATCAATAAATAGTATACATTTTCCAGATGGATTTAAAAGCGGATTATCAGCCTCAGTAATCGCATTTTTGATATCTCCTACGCCACTTGTTACAGCATTTAATCTTGTAAACTTATATTTTGTTGTTTCACTAATAACTTTAGCTAAACTTGTTTTTCCGGCAACCTGGAGGCCCCCATAAAATAAGACTTGAAAGTCTATCTGCTTGAATGGTTCTATATAATAATTTATCTTTTCCAATCACATGCTCTTGTCCGACATAGTCATCTAATGTCTTTGGACGCATGCGAAATGCTAATGGTTCACTCATCTTTACCTCCGTTTCGTATAAAACTATTATATAACAACTCAATTATTCTAGCAACAAAAAAAGCAAAAATGTACGAAAACATTTTTGCTTTTTATTTTTTAGTATTTTATCCCA
>JAFUWA010000051.1 GCA_017477355.1 Clostridia bacterium | reverse complement strand
GTTTATTTATTCTTAAAAGAAGTTTTGAATATGAATGAAGAAGAAGCAAAATCAGAAGCTGATAAAATAAAACTTGCAATGAATGACAATACTATTAATAACTTGGCAAAATTTGTTCATAAAGAATTAGGATTATATAGTCTAGATTGCGATTATGATATTAATAAAGAAAAATGTATTGAATGTGCAAGGCGCACGAAATCAAAAAAGGAAAGGGTTAATTAAAATGAGTAAGGAATTATTGAACATTAAAGATTTATATGTAAATGCAGGAGATAAAGAAATTCTAAAAGGGATTAATTTGAAGATAAACAAAGGCGAAATTCATGTAATTATGGGACCAAATGGAAGTGGTAAATCTACTACTGCTAATGCAATTTTAAATAACCCTGAATACACAAAGGTTCAAGGAAAAGTAGAATTAGAAGGAAAAGATATTTCTAATTTAAAAACAGATGAAATTGCACGTCTTGGTGTATTTATGTCATTCCAATTACCAGAGGAAATTCCTGGAATTACAGTTACAAATTTCTTGAAATATGCAAAAAACAAAGTAACTGGAAAACCAGTTAAAATCTTTGAATTTAAAGATGAATTAAAAAAATATATGGATGAGTTAAATATGAATCCAAAGAATATGGATAGGAGCTTAAATGTTGGATTTTCTGGAGGTGAAAAGAAGAAAAATGAAATTCTTCAAATGCTAGTTCTAAATCCAAAATTGGCTATTCTAGATGAAACAGATTCAGGTCTTGATGTTGATGCAATCAGAACTGTTTCAAAAGGAATTGAATTATTCAAAAATGATGAAAATGGAGTTTTAATTATTACGCATAACAATAAAATTTTAAGAAGCTTAAAAGTAGATTATGTTCATGTTTTAGTAGATGGAAAAATTGTAACGACAGGAAGTCAAGAGCTTGCTACAATTATTGAAAACGAAGGATATGCAAAATATAAGAATTAAAACTTGAAAGGATTAGAAAATGGCTAAGACACAATTAGAGGAAATTAATAGAAATATTTATGATTTCAAAAATAAAGATGACTATGATTATAAAATCAAAAAAGGTTTAACACGTGAAATTGTAGAAGAAATTTCAAAGCAGAAGAATGACCCAGACTGGATGAGAGAAATTCGCTTGAAGGCTTTAGAAATTTATAATCAGTTAGAAATGCCAACATGGGGGCCTGATTTATCAGAATTAAATATGGATGAAATTGCAACTTATGTACGTCCAAAAGGAAAAATGGCTTCTTCTTGGGAAGACGTTCCAGAAGAAATTAGAAATACTTTTGATAAATTAGGAATTCCAGATAGTGAAAAAACAAGCTTAGCAGGTGTTGGAGCACAATATGATAGTGAAGTTGTTTATCATAGTATGAAAGAAGATTTGATTAAACAAGGCGTTATTTATACAGACATGGAAACTGCTGTAAGAGAATATCCAGAGATTGTGAAAAAATACTTTATGAAATGTGTTCCAATCAATGATCATAAATTTGTGGCATTACATGCTGCAGTTTGGTCTGGTGGCTCTTTTGTTTATGTTCCAAAGGGAGTAAAATTAGATATTCCTTTACAAAGTTATTTTAGATTGAATTCTCCGGAATCAGGTCAATTTGAGCATACTTTAATTATTGTAGAAGAAGGAGCAAGTTTGCATTTCATCGAAGGCTGTTCTGCTCCAAAATATAATAAAGTTAATCTTCATGCAGGTTGTGTAGAGCTATATGTAGGGGACAATGCTTATTTAAGATATTCTACAATTGAAAACTGGTCAAAAAATATGATGAATTTAAATACTAAGAAAGCAATTGTAGGAAAGAATGCACAAGTAGATTGGGTTTCTGGTTCTTTTGGATCACATATTTCTATGTTATATCCAATGAGTATTTTAAATGGAGAAGGTGCAAAAACAGAATATACAGGTATTTCATTTGCAGGTAAAGACCAAAATTTAGATACAGGATTTAAAGTTATTCATAATGCACCAAATACTTCAAGTGTAGTAAATTCTAAGTCTATTTCTAAAAATGGCGGAAAATGTACTTATAGAAGTTTAGTAAGAATTATGGAAAATGCTAAAAACTCAAAATCTTCTGTTTCTTGCGAAAGTTTGATGTTAGATGACTTTTCAATTTCTGATACGATTCCAACAAACGATATCAGAACAGATGAAGTAGAGTTTTCACATGAAGCATCTATTGGAAAAATTAGCGAGAAAACAATTTTCTATTTGATGAGTAGAGGAATTTCAGAAGAAGATGCAAAAGCAATGATAGTAAGAGGTTTTGCATATCCAATTTCTAAAGAACTTCCTGTAGAATATGCAGTAGAAATGAACAATTTGATTAACTTGGAATTGGAAGGAGCGATAGGATAATGGAAAAAGTAAAATTAAATCAAACACCAGTCAGAACTTGTAGAAACTTTAAAATTAATAATATCGATTTTACAGACAAGATTCCTAGCAGAATTCCAGATTTTCATAATGTGAAAATTGCTCAAGAAACAGGAAAAGACGAGATTATAACAGATTATGAATTTGATAATTTTGAAGTGAAATTTGGTTCTGGTTTAGAAGACCAAATCAAAGAACAAGCAAATCAAAAAATTAAAATTGATGTAAAGAGTAAGACAGATAAAGAAATCAAAGTAGAGTTTGATTTTGACGAAGAGAATTTAAAACTAGTAGATTATATTGAAATTGTAGCAGAAGAGAATACCACTTCTAACATTTATATTATTTACAGAAATAAGCTTTGTAATGAAGTTCAAGACCATTGTGACGATCCAAGTCAACGTTGTAGTGGAGTTCAATGTGCACCATATAAAGCATATCATAATGGATTAATTAGAATTGTAGCAAATAATAATTCCAAAGTTGTTGTGAATATCATTAACTTGATGAACAAAGAAAGTTCTAATATTTTAGGGGTTGATAGCAAAATAGAAGATTCCGCAAAATTGAAATTGAATATTGTTGACTTTGGAGCAAAAACTAGTGTAACAAATGTATATTCTAATTTGGCTGGGAAAGAAGCAAATAATTTGATTAATAGCATTTATTTGGGAACAGATAAAGAAGTAATTGATATGAATTATATTGCAGAATGTTTTGGTGAAAAATCAAATATTAATATTGATGTACAAGGCGCCTTAAAAGACGAGGCAGTAAAGCATTTTAAAGGAACAATTGATTTTAAGAAAGGTTGTAAAAAGGCAACAGGAAATGAAGCAGAAAATTGTATGCTTTTATCTGATAAAGCAAAATCTTTAGCTCTTCCAATGCTTTTATGCTCAGAAGAGGATGTAGAAGGAAACCATTCAGCAAGTAGTGGAAAAGCAGATAATAAGGAAATCTTTTACATTATGTCTAGAGGGTTTGACAAAAAGTCAGCTGAGAAATTACTAGTAAGAGCAAAGTTTAATAGCCTTTTAGAAGGAATTTCTAATCAAGAAATGAAGCAAGAAATTTCTTATGAAATGGATCAAAAATTAGATTAAAAGGGAGAAAACAATGAATTTAAAAGATGATTTTCCAATTTTAAAAAATAGAGAAATTAGTTATTTAGATAGTGGAGCAACAGCGCAAAAACCAAAAGAAGTAATTGAAGCATTAGAAAATTTTTATGAAAATTTCAATGCGAATCCACATAGAGGTGCGTATTCTTTAAGTATGGAAGCAACTGAAATGTATGAAGACACAAGAACCAAAATTGCAAGATTTATTAACAGTAAGCATCGTGAAGAGATTATCTTTTCTAAAAATGCTTCTGAAAGCTTAAATTTATTAGCATATTCTTATGGATTGGAAAACTTAAAAGAAGGTGATGAGATTTGTATTTCTATTATGGAGCATCACTCAAATCTTGTTCCTTGGCAAAAAGTTGCAGCAAAAACTGGTGCAAAATTAGTTTATTTGTATATGAATGATAATTTTGAAATTCCAGAAGAGGAATGGAAAACAAAAATTACAGAGAATACAAAAATCGTTGGAATCACACATGTTTCAAATGTTTTGGGAACGATTAATTCGGTGGAAGAAATCATTAAATATGCTCATAAAAAAGGAGCAATTACAATTGTTGATAGTTCTCAAAGTATTCCTCATATGAGAATTGATGTACAAGCTTTAGATACAGATTTCTTAGTTTTTTCAGGTCATAAAATGATGGCACCTCTTGGAATTGGTGTTTTATATGGAAAAAGAGAATTATTAAATGAGATGACTCCTTTCCTTATGGGTGGAGATATGATAGAATATGTTTATGAACAAAATACAACTTTTGCACCACTTCCTAATAAATTTGAAGCTGGAACACAAAATGTGGAAGGTGTTATTGGATTAGGAGCCGCTATCGATTATATTGAAAAAATAGGTTATGACAAAATTCAAGAACTTGAGAAAGAAGTTGTAGATTACGCAATTCAAGAACTTTCTAAATTAGATTATTTAGATTTATATTTAACAAAAAGTTTAGAGCATCATTCAAGTGTTATTTCTTTTAATATTAAAGGAGTTCATCCGCATGATGTGGCAAGTATCTTAGATTCAGAAGGTGTATGTGTGCGTTCTGGAAATCATTGTGCACAACCACTTTTAAGAAGTATTGGAATAGATTCCACTTGTCGTGCATCTTTCTACTTGTATAACACAAAAGAAGATGTTGATAAATTAGTAGCAGGGCTTAACAAATCTTATGAAATGTTTAAAAAATATTTGAAAAAATAAAGAGGTTTTTAAAATGGACGAAAATGAGTTAGAGCAGGTATATAATGAGCTAATCATGGAACACAGTATGAATTCTTATAATAAAAAAAAATTAGCGGGAGTTCCAGATTTTTGTGAAATAGGCCATAATCCAAATTGCGGAGATGAAATTACTTTAGAAATTAAAATGAATGGCAATGTGATTGAAGATCTGGCTTTTTCGGGTCACGGATGCGCTATTAGCCAAGCATCAACGTCAATTATGATTGATACTTTAAAGGGAAAGACTGTTGAAGAAGCAAAAGAAATTATTAGCACTTTTATTGGAATGATTAAAAGAGAAACAAAATCAGAAGAAGAATTAAGAAAATTGGAAGATGCCATTGCTTTTAGAAATGTAGCAAATATGCCTGCAAGAGTAAAATGTGCACTTTTGGCATGGCATACATTGGAGGATATATTAAATGGAAAAAAATAAGAAAGTGCTTCTTGGTATGAGTGGAGGAGTGGATAGTTCTGTATCAGCAGTTCTTTTAAAAGAAAATGGGTATGATGTAGTTCGGAACAACTCTTGAACTTTATGCGGGAAGTAGCTGTTGTAATATTAATACATATTTAGACGCTAAAATGGTTTGTAAGAATATTGGAATTCCACACTTTACATTTGATTGCAAAGAGGAATTTCAAAAATGTGTTATCCAAGATTTTATCAATTGTTATTCAAATTGTAAAACACCAAATCCTTGTATTGAGTGTAATAAGTTTATGAAGTTTGGATTGATATATGAAAAAGCTAAAGAAATGGATTGTTACTATATTGCAACAGGACATTATGCGAAAACAGAATATAGTGAAAGATACGGAAAATGGGTTTTGAAAAAATCTAATGCAGGAAAAAAAGATCAAAGTTATGTTTTGTGGAATATTCCAAAAGAATTGGTAGAACATGTTATTTTCCCTTTGGGAGATTTTGAAAGCAAAGACCAAATTCGTGAAATTGCAAAACAAAAGAACTTGAAGGTTGCTAATAAGCCAGATAGTGAGGATATTTGCTTTATTCCAGATGGGGATTATGGAAAATTTTTAGAGAATAACTCTAATTTGAAACCTAGTCCTGGAAATATTGTAGATTCTAAAGGAAAAATTTTAGGTAAGCACAACGGCTTATATAACTATACAATTGGACAAAGAAAGGGACTTGGAATTTCTCATCCAACACCACTATTTGTTTTAGGATTTAATCGAATTAAAAATGAGGTTGTTGTTGGTGAACAAGAGGAATTATATAAAGACGAGTTTGAAGTAAAGGAAATTAATTTGCTTTTATATAATCAATTAGAAGAACCATTAGAAGTAGAAGTAAAAACGAGGTATTCTTCAAAACAAGTAAAGGCAGTAATTACACAAATTGATGAAGATACAATAAAAGTAAAATTGGCTGAACCTCAAAGAGCAATAACACCAGGACAATCAGCAGTATTTTATGTAGATGGAGATATTGTATTACGGAGGAGGAAAAATACAATAGGAGCGTTTGAAAAATATATTGAAGAACTAAAAGAAAATGTTGCTCAAAAAGGAAATATGTCTGAAATTGAGATTATTCGATATGTATATATTAATTTGGGACGAAAAATGAATTTCGATTTAAATTATACTTTTGGAAATCGAAAGCAAAAAGATTTAATTTATAATGCCAATCTTGATTTAGAAGAGATGGATAGTCTTTTTGAAAAGAGACAAATTATTTGTAAAAGTTTAGCTTTCATGATGAAGCGAATTTTAAATGAATTTGGAATCAATTGTCGAGTTGAAAGAGACATTCAGTATCAACAAACAAGACATGTTTATAATATGATTACATTGCAAGATGGAAGAACAGCAAGATTTGATTTAGAAGAGGATTTAGAATTTATTCAAACTAATTCTAAAACTAGATTTTTTGGAATCACGAATAATACTGCTCCAATCCTAAAGCAAGATTTAGTTCCACCAAAAGAATTGCAAGAAATCGATAAAACAACAGCAGAATATATTCCTTGGGGATGTTACTTTGATGAAATGTTACGTATTTTGAAATTTGCGACAAAAGGAATGGAATTAGAAGAAAAGTTAAGAAACGTGCTAGATAATTTGGATGTCTATGTGAGAGATAGAAGTATTGGATATAGAGAAAAAATATATTATCATAATAGAATTCTTCATGAGGTATTTACTGAAAAAGAATTAAATAAAATACATCAAATTGATTGTTTTAGAGGTAATGGTGAAGAACGTGAATATATTTCTTGTATTGTTTTAGATAAGCCAAAAGAAGAAAGTATTGTTTATCTGTATTCGAACGAAACGGGAAGATATGAAGAAATTACTTTGATGGAATTGGCTAATGAGGTAAAACAAGGACTAGTTCCACTTCAAGGAGTTCAAGGATTAAGAAAATATTTAAGTGCTGAAACAAAGCCAGTGCAAAGGGAAAAAAGAAAAAGTACAATTAGAAGTATATTTCCTTTTTGGAATAAAAATGATGAGCAAGGCGATTCTGATGATGAAAGATAAAAAACACAAGAAAAATTGTAAAAAGACTTGCATTTTTGCAAAAAGTGTGTTAGACTATCAATTAGTCAGTTTATTTTTGAATATGGAGGTGCTGAAAATCATGGCTAAATGTGTAATTTGTGGAAAAGAAACATCTTTTGGAAATCAATTAAGTATTACTCGTTCTCACATAAGCAAAAGAACAGTTAGACCTGTTAAGCCAAACTTAAGAACAGTTAAAGCTGAAATTAATGGAGAAGTTAAGAAAGTTTCTGTTTGTGCAAAATGCTTACGTGCTGGAAAAGTTAAGAGAGCAAGTAAAGTGGAAAACGCTTAATTTTATAAAAGATAGATAAAAGAGTAATGGTGTTATATGGCATCATTATTTTTTTATTTTTTACTATTGAAATAAAAAAGTATTAAGGATATAATATTTTTGAATTATATTTTTAAAGGTAAGGAAAGAGTACAAATGTTAAGAAATAAAAAAGGTATATCATTAACAACAATGATTGTAACTGTTTTGATAATGCTTTTAATTATGGGAACTTTAGTTTATTCTGCTATTGATAGTGTGAAAATTAGAAAGCTAAATAAATTATATAATGATTTAAGGCAACTAGATGATGCGATTGGAATCTATTATTTAAAAAACGGATCACTTCCTGTTTATTCAGAAGCAGAAAGTGGAGACAATGTAATGACTATTAGTAAAGGAGCAACAAGAGAGGATTTAAAACTTAAAAAATGGGATTTTGTGTTAGCTAGTAAAGTAGATACAATTGATGATCAAAATAGTTTCTTCAATCCAAATGATTATATTGTTAGTGGAGAAGGTGCAGGAAGTGCAATTTATAGAAAAGTAAATTTAAAACTCTTAGATAACATTTCTTTAAATTATCCAACTAACGAATATTTTGTTAATACACAAAGTCTTACTGTATATAATTATACGGGGATTAACATTAATAGTACAACATATCACGCTTTACCTTTAACGTATAAAGATACGAGATACAAAGAAAATAATGCAGTAACAGAAATTCGTTTGAAACCAACGACTGGAATTACTAGTGAATCAACTTTTTATTTGTCTTATGATACAGAATCTATTAATTTAAGAGATTATTTTGTTTTTGATTCTGCAAATGGTTTAGGATTAGGTGAACCAAAAGAAATTGTTTTTGCTTATGAAATTGAACCTATGGTAAAATATTTTGATTTAAATGGTGCGACAGGGGTATTAACAAGAATTAACCATGGAGAAAATATTGATGCAGCTCAATCTACAACAAAACTTAAAGTTACTGCTTTAAACTATGATGGAACTACAATAACTGCTACTTTTACAATACAATTATCGTCTATTAATGTTTATACTAACGAAGC
>JAFUWA010000050.1 GCA_017477355.1 Clostridia bacterium | reverse complement strand
CATTATATATTTCTGATACTGGTATTTGATATTGCCCATCACTTGATGTTAATATTTTGTCTAATACTGATTCTTCTCCATTATCTGATAATGTTCCTTTTGTATTATATTCTGATGATGTTAAGATCTCTACTAACTCTTCTTCTGATAAACTTCCATCATTTTGTATTTGTTTTCCTGCAATATCTATTTGCGCTGTTTCTATAATTTCCAATCTTTCACTTTTTTCTTTTGCTTCTGTTGCTCTTTTTAATATTCCATTATCACCAGTTATCATTGCTATAGATACTCCGCGCTAATATTAGTAATACAATTATTGTGATTACTAATGCTATTAAGGTAATACCTTTCTTATTATTCCTCATACCAGTACCTCCAACCTTTTTTCTTTTGAATTTGCATTTTCCTTTTTGTTCTCTACTAAACGTAATTTTTAATTTTATAATTATATTGTAACCATAATCCAGAATTAAGTCAATCATTTTTTTATAACAAAGACTTTTATTGGTTTTAAAACAGATTAGTAAATCGAAAATAAATAATTATAAAAAGCAGCAAGTTACACTTGCTGCTTTCATTTTTTCATAATACCGTTATGCTCTTGGATGAGCTTTCTTATAAATTTCTTTTAAATTTTCATTTTGGAATTGCATATATACTTGTGTTGAAGAAATATCTGAATGTCCAAGCATTGTTTGGATTGCTTTTAAATCTGCACAATTTTGCAATAAGTGTGTTGCGAAAGAATGTCTCAAGACATGTGGTGTAATATCCTTTGTAATATTTGCTTGTTCTTTATAGTATTTTACAATTTTCCAAAATCCTTGACGAGTTAATCTTTTTCCATTAATATTAACAAATAAAGCTTTTGTATTTTCATCTTTAATCAAATATGGTCTAGATGATTTTACATATTCGTTTAAAGCTTTCATTGATAAGTTTCCTAATGGAATAATTCTTTTTTTATGGCCAGATTTGCATGTTACAAAATTATCTTTGAAGTTAACATCATTTAAATCTAATGAAATAATTTCTGTTACTCTCATTCCTGTAGCATATGCAAATTCTAACATTGCTTTATCTCTAATTCCTTTTAAATCAACACTTTTTGGTTGTTCTAATAAAAGTTCAACCTCTTTAGCTGTTAAAATATTAGGAACCTTCTTTTCTGGTTTTGGTGATTGAACCCCACTTGTAGGGTCTTTTTTTATTTTCTTTGTTCTCACTAAGAATTGATAGAAAGATCTTAGTGATGCTAAGTTTCTAGAAATAGTTGATTTTTTCTTTCCAGCTTCACTTAAATATTCAAAATATGATTTTATTGTATTACTATTTACTTTTAAATAGTTAATATTATTCTCCTCGACGTATTCTTGATATTGTAAAATATCTCTCTTGTAAGATTGTAAAGTGTTATTCACTAACTTTTTATCATTTTCTAAAAAATCTAAAAAGAGTTTTATTTGTTTATCCATCGATTCTATCACCTATTCCTTTTAAATTTAATTTGTGTCTATAATCTTACTTCTTCAACAAACTATATATGTTATATCAAAGTTTTAATCAATTGTAAATAGTTTTCATAAAATTTCTTACAAAAAATAAAGTAAACTTGTCAAAAAATACGCATCTATGCAAGCCACAATTATTGCAAAAATGAAGCTAATAATCATTATGATTGTATGTCTTAAGAGCTCCTGCTTTATGTTAACTTTTCTTTTTGTCATTTCTTTATATAATCGAATTCCACTTGTTGAAATTAAGAAAATTATTGGCATAAAAATTAAGTTATTTCCAATAACTGTAAAGATGAGAACACCAAAACTATTTTTTAATCCAACTGTCAACAAGACTATTGTGATTATGTAACCAAATAATATTCCTTTATATATCATAAAAATATAAATTGTAAAGCTCGCTATAATAGTACATCCTAGAAGCCATATAATTCCGAACATCTTTAAAATTTTCTAATAATTTTTCTTTAAAAAAAGATTGCTTATCTAATTTTCCCTCTTTTGCAATCTGTATCGTATCTTTTAAATATTCCTTCACTTCACTTTTAGCAGTTTCAGGTATTTTAAAAGTAACAAATATTCCAATGCAAATTCCTATAACAAATGTTGCTATTACTGAAATATATGTTACTTTATACTTTTTTATGTATTCAATTAAAAACATTATCTTCTCCTATTCCTATTATATACATAATGTATATTCGAAGATTCTGTTATTATGATTGCATTTTTTCAAATTACTCTTCGAGTTTTACTCTCCCATAATTTCCTCCGCCTCCCTCGGCGATAGAGATTTTTCCATCACGAGCAGCAATAATACTATTAGCCATTTTTTCTCCGCAAGCAGCTTCAATATCATCATCTGTTAATTTGTGTAAAATTGTCATCTCTGTTCCAAATTGCTCTAAAAGTTTATCAATTGCTTTTGGCCCAATGCCAGGAATAAATGTAAGTGGAATTTGATAAACATATTCTGGTCTATGAGCTGGGCTTTCTGACTCTTTCTTATCTTTAATAATTTCAATTCTATCAAAAACTCCCATTGTAATATTTTTACTATCACATGTGTCACATCTAGTAACAGGAGCTTTTCCTGGAATTTGCTTTCCACAAATTTCACAATAAGTTCTATGATATTTTCCAAGTTTTGGATCTAATCCATAATTGGAAATAACTCTTCTTCCATCTTCTCTTTTTAATACTTTTACGAATTCCTCAAAATTAACATCTTCCATTGCCATTTTATTATATTCTCTTGCAATTCTAGGAAGAGAATGTGCATCTGAATTTGTTAAGAAAGTTTTTCCTTCTAACTCAGATATTTCATCTGCTAAATAAGTATCGCTACTTAATCCCAGTTCAATTGCAGGAATTCTGTCATATTTTTCGCGGAAAATTTTCCTTAAAGAATCTGTACAATTTCCGTAATAACTCTTATATGGTGTAAAACAATGAGCAGGAACTAAAACTCCATTATACTTTTCAACCATATCAATTAAATCGTATCCTGATAAGTCTGACCTTTGCGTACTTAATGTAATATTTTTCAAATGATGGCTTAACTCACTTGAGAAATTTTTGATATCTGATAAGTGTGGAAAATAACATAAGTTATGAGCTGCGCCTTTTTTGCCATCTTCTCTCTCTTCAGAGGTTTCCACTTCGCTTCCTAAAATAATACAAACATTATCTTTATAAATGATTCCGCCTTTTTCCAATTCATAAGCATCCCCATTTTTCAAGAAGTTCTCAATATCTTCAATTACATATGGTGAAGCGCAATCAATAATTCCAACAAGATTAATTCCTTTTCTCTCATAACATTCTTTCGCAATATTGGCAAAATTTAATGATCTTGCTGCAGTAATCTTAATTGGCTTTCCATTCTCACTTCTACCTATATGGACATGTAAGTCCGCAAAAACATCATACATATATTTATTCCTCCGTATTTTATTTCATTTTTTCTTTCATTCTAACTAAAGTATTTAATGCATCAATTGGCGTCAATTCATTCAAATTAACCTTATCTAATTCTCTTGCTATTTCATCCAATTTTAAATTGAAGAAATCAACTTGTCCGATTAACTTGCTTTTTATCTTCTTTTTCATTAACAATTATTTTCTTACCATCTTTTTCAAGACTTGCTAAAATTTTATCTGCTCTTCGTAAAACTTGTTTTGGAACACCAGCTAGTTTCGCAACATGGATACCATAACTTTCGTCAGTTCCACCTTCTACAATTTTTCTCAAGAAAATAATATCTTCTCCCTTTTCCTTGACTGCTACTGACAAGTTTCTGATTCCATCACTTCGATTAGCTAAATCTATTAATTCATGATAGTGGGTTGCAAATAAAGTTTTACAACCTAATTTATTTTTATCGGCCATATATTCTGCAACAGCCCAAGCAATAGAAAGTCCGTCATATGTAGATGTTCCTCTTCCAATCTCGTCCAAAATAACAAGGCTTGCTGGAGTTGCATTTCTCAAGATATTAGAAACTTCCATCATCTCTACCATAAAAGTACTTTGACCACTGCTTAAATCATCTTGTGCTCCAACTCTTGTAAAGATTTTATCTACAATTCCAATAGAAGCAGACTCTGCTGGAACAAAACTTCCAATTTGAGCCATAACACAAATTAAAGCAACCTGTCTCATGTAAGTGGACTTTCCTGCCATGTTTGGTCCTGTAATAATTGCGAGTCTGGAAGCACCTCTATCCAAATAAGTATCATTTTGTACAAATGTACCACTTTCAATCATTTTTTCAATGACTGGATGACGTCCGTTTTTGATATCAATAATTCCATTTGTTGTTATCTCAGGACATACATAATTATTATCTTCTGCACATTGTGCTAAGCTACATAACACATCGATATTTGCCACAACATTACTTGTTAATTGCAATCTTAAAATGTTCTCTGCGATTTTATTTCTTATTTTAACAAACTCTTCATATTCTAGCTGAATTGCTCTTTCTTGTGCTCCCAAGATTTTATCTTCCATTTGTTTTAACTCTTCTGTAATATATCTTTCACCAGTAGTTAGCGTTTGCTTACGAATATATCGGTCCCCAGGAACATCTTTCACAAATGATTTTGAAACCTCAATATAATATCCAAAAACTTTGGTATATCCAACTTTCAAATTCTTGATTCCTGTCAACTCACGCTCTCTTGCTTCTAGTTCTACAATCCAATTTTTTCCTTGCGTCTGCGCAATTTTATATTCATCTAATTCTTGGTTATAACCAGATTTTATAATTCCTCCATCTTTTACACTAATTGGTGGATCTTCTACAATACTACTTTCAATTAACTGTACTATATCACTTAACTCATCCAAATTGTCATACAAGAATTTCAGTAATCCTGAATGAGCCATTTTTAGATTTGCTTTTAAAGCTGGCATATGTTGCAAAGAATTTTTCAAACTGTTCATTTCTCTAGCGTTAATACTTCCAAATGCAACTTTTCCTGCTAATCTTTCAATATCATAAACACGAGAAAGCTCTTCAACAATTTCTCCCCTTAGCATTAAGTTGTCTTTTAATTCAGAAACCGCTTCTAAACGAGCTTTAATTTCAGGCACTTCTAGTAATGGATCATTTAACCATCTTCTTAAAAGACGTCCGCCCATTGAAGTTGCGGTTTTATCTAAAACCCAAATCAAAGTTCCCACTTTTGATTTATCTCTCATTCTTTCTGTCAATTCTAGACTTCTTCTTGTATTAATATCTAAAGCCATATATTTTTGTACTTCATAAAGTTCGATTTTATTGATATGCTCTAATTTCATTTTCTGTGTTTCTGTAAAATAATTTAAAAGGCCACAAATTGCACGAACTGCCAATTCCATTCCTTCTAAATCTTCTTTTTCGCGATTATCTGGATCTGTGATTGTGTACAATTTCAAAAGCATATCTTTGTCATTTCTAAAAATAGAATCTTCTTTTCTAGAAACAAAACTTGGAAGTCTATCTGTCATTTTGGTTAAATCTTTTTCAGAATCTCCCATTGCTTCATTTACTACAATTTCGCTAGGACTAAATCTTACATATTCATCTAATAATTTTTCAAAATTTTCATCTTTCAATTTAATCTGACTTGCATAAAAATCACCTGTACTAATATCACAAATAGCAATTCCATAATATAAACCAGATTTATAAATTGACATGATATAGTTATTTTTCTTCTCATCTAGCATATTGGATTCTATTACTGTTCCAGGAGTGATAACACGAATGACATCTCTTTTCACAATTCCTTTTGCAGTCTTCGGATCTTCTAGTTGTTCACAAATTGCCACTTTATGGCCTTTGGCAATTAATCTAGAAATATAGATATCAACAGCATGATAAGGAACTCCACACATTGGAGCTTTTTCTTCCATTCCACAAGCTCTTCCTGTTAGAGTTATCTCTAATTCTCTTGATGCTAAGATAGCATCATCAAAAAACATCTCATAAAAATCTCCTAATCGATAAAACAAAATGCAATCTTTGTATTGTTCTTTTGTTTGCAAATAATTTTGCATCATTGGTGAAAAATCTTCTGCCATTTTTATCCTTTCCATTTTGCCTAAAATGGATTAATCCTGCGTTACTGCTCAAAGTTTTTCAAATCGACATACCTTAGTACGCCTCATTGAATAAACTTTTCGCGTGCCTTGTCTAAATCCATTTTATACAAAATTAATTACTACTATAGTTTTTTATATAATTTCTCCACTTAAAAACCATTTGTGATTTTCTGTTATTTTTACTTTTGTAATATCTCCAATTTTTTCTTTTCCATTTGGCTCAAATACGACAACTTTATTAGAATCTGTCCTACCTGTATATTTTGTTTCATCGTTTTTACTTGATCCTTCAATTAAAATATCTTGAATTGTTCCAATATAACTTTCATTTTGTTTTTCAACCTGACCATCATATAATTCTTTCAATCGATCAAACCTTTGATGTTTGATTTCTTCTGAAACTTGATCTTCTCGCGCTGCTGCTCTTGTTCCTTCTCTCATAGAATAAATAAACATAAAGATTTGTTCAAACTCTACTTTTCTCACAACATCTAAAGTATCTTCAAACTCTTCTTCTGTCTCTCCTGGGAAACCAACTATAATATCTGTTGATAAATGAAGATTTGGAATTCCAGATTTCATTTTTTCAGCTAATTCTAAAAACTGTTCTTTTGTATAGCCTCTATTCATTTCCTTCAATACTTTAGAATTTCCTGATTGCAAAGGCATATGTATCATCCTTGAAACTTTTGGACAATCTCTTATTGCTTCTATCACATCATCTGTAAAATCCCTAGGATGTGGTGACATAAATTTTACTTTTTCAATTCCTTCAATACTGCATACTGCTCTTAACAATTTTGCAAATGTATCAATCTCGCTTTTTACCTCCGGTTTACAATATTTAAAATGGTCTTTTGCATAAGAATTCACATTTTGACCTAATAATGTTATTTCCTTATATCCTTCTTTCGCTAGTTCTCTAATTTCATTTAAGATATCTTCAGGATTTCTACTTCTTTCTCTACCACGCACATAAGGTACAATACAATAGCTACAAAATTTATTACATCCATACATAATTGTAACAGAAGCTCTATATTTATCATTTCTCTTAATTGGAAGACCTTCTATAATTTCTCCATCAATATCCCAAACTTCTTTTACCTTTTCATTTTTCACAATTACTTTATATAAATCTTCTGGAAGAGTTTGGATCGTATGTGTTCCGAAAACAATGTCTACATAGCGATAACTCTTTTTTATTTTATCCAACATAGATTGCTCTTGCATCATACAACCACCAATTGCAATAATTGTATTTCTCTCCTCCTTCATTTTCTTAATCTCGCCAAGTTTTCCAAATAAACGCTCTTCTGCATTTTCTCTAACGCAACAAGTATTGAAAATAACAAGATCTGCTTTCTCAAAAGTTTCAGTTTTAGTATATCCCATTTCTTCTACCATTCCTGAAATCTTCTCAGAATCATTCTCGTTTAATTGACATCCAAATGTCAAAATCACATATTTTAAATTTTTATCTTTTATCTCATCTTTTACGCTTTTTACAAAATCTATTTGTTCCACGAAAAATCAACCTTTCTTCCCATTTTATAGTCTTTCACATTTTATAACATTTCTAGCCACTTTTCAAGGGATTTTGGCAAAAAAATGAGGAAAAAGGCTACTCCCTTTTCCTCATTTCAAAATTTTATTTTACATATCTATTTAAAACTTCATATCTTACAAATAATCCAATTCCAACTAATGAAATCAATAAGATTCCAATTAGAATTAGGCTGTTACCTGTATATGGTAACTTTGTTGGAGAAGATGTTGGATCTTTTGTCTGTCCTTGTGTTTGAGTTTGACCATTGTTAGAAGAACCGCCTCCATTGTTATTAGTTCCCCCACTTGTTCCTCCATTATTGTCTGTACCACCACTTGGCTGTTGTGTATTGGCTCCAGCAGTATCAGTTTTCTTAGCACCATCTATATATGTCTCAATTGTTGCAGATCCTTGTTCATATTTAAGTCCCTTTGAAAGTACAACACTTTGATCTCCACCTTTTGTAACAACTTCTTTGATGTAAATATATAATGTTGTTGCTTTAGAAACTTCACTATAATTTGGTAAATCCCTAGAATCTACTGTAAAACTCAACTTACTACTTGCATTTTGTCTGTCTACTACCTTTACCCAACCAGTAATATTGGTCAAATTTGATTTTGGTGATAAATAATAGTAATACTCGTAAGAATCATTTCCGTTTGGTCTATTAATTCCACTAATTTCTGTATCTACTAAAGTATAATTTTTAGTAGCATCACTAGTATAGTAATATGCTCTAATATTAGATAAAGTACATTTAGCTTTAGCAAAATCTGTATTTTTAGCTTTTACTTCTTCTTGTGTTGGATCTTCTTTAGGATCTTCACTTCCTGGATCTTCACCAGGATTTTCTCCAGGTTTCTCACCAGGATTTTCTCCTGGGTCTTCGCCCGGATCCTCCACTTGTTTCTTAACTACTGTAATTGGTTGTTCTACTGTTTTGTCCATATATGTAATTAAAACTGAAGTTTGACCATATTTCAAATTAGTTCCATTTGAAATACTATAATCTGTATCGTTTAAAATTGTAGTTGACTCATCGCTATATACAGCTCTTACCAAAAGACCACCTTTTTCAAAATCTTCACCTTCATTATATACAACTCTCGTTGGAGGAGTAGCAACTTCAATTCTATCTAAAACGACTTCATCAGGTCCTTTTGTTGTAAATGCTTTCAAACAACTATCTCCATTTGTCAAAGCTGGATTAGCATCTTGTAGTGTTCCTAAATCGAACCATGTACAAGTATCTAAATTAGTTGAAGAAGAAACAAAACATTTTCCAGTTTCTGTTTTTACATAGTCAAATAATGAAATTTCTTCAGCTTTTCCTTCCATTTGTATATCAATCTCAGATCTTGTTCCCAATACCTCAACTGCAACTACAAATTGATTTGAAGTAATTTCAACAGGATTTGCAAACTCAAGAGTATGATATCCTTTATCAATTGTCTCTGAAGATCCTGTTTGAAGATTTACTTGTTTCAAATCTGCTCTTGCCTTACTTGTACCATTTGGATTAACATATACTTTACAAGTGTATGTCTCTGGTGCTGTTAAAGAAACTCCTGTTAAATATTCTTTTCCTTCTGATTGTTTATTAAAAACATTGCAAATAATTGTACTATTTGCACTAAGTGTTATTTCAATTGCTGGATAAAGTTCATTATATTGATAAATATAATCATAATCTACTTCATCTGTTGCTTTTGTAATTCCATATAATGTTTCTCCAACATTTACATCTTCGTAAGAAACATACATGAATCCATGATCACCAACAGGAACTAAAAGTTTGTCTCCTGAAATTGTGAATCCAGCATCTTCTATAAATGAATTTGGAATTTCAGATGGGCTATTCCATCCTCTTGCTCTACACTGTTCTTCGAATTCTTCAAAAATTTCTTGTTTAAAATCGTTAACATCATATTCTAAGTTTTCGCCCCAAGAGTTTTTAACAATCCAAGCACCTTTAGAGCTAGGTCTAATTCCTTCTGCAAAATTATCAATCGCATACTCATCATCCCATCCTACAATTGAAACCGCATGATCTGTTTGATGATTTGTAGTTGTATTGCAATACTTAGCTCCTGTATCATTGTTATAGCAATTATAACTATTAACATCTGATGAATCTCCATGGATAGAAGCAAACACAGCTCCATAATTTTGGATATGTTGCTTAATTTTATTCATTTCTTCTGTTCTAGCATTTCCAGTTAATTCATTATAATTGTCGAAATAAATTGTATCATATAATCTTGTCTGAACATCTTTATTTTGAATTTCACTTAGATTAACTAAATTATTATTATTTTCAAATGGCATATCAGCTTCATTAATTGCCCCTTGTCCAGTTGCTAAATAATTTTCAACCAAAAGCCATTGTCCTCCAGAAGCAGGAACTCTATTAAATCCAAATGAATTCACTCCATTATTAGCAAACAATCTCGTTGTTGCATAATTAACATGTCTCTCAGAAAAATCATATACCTTATTTAAATTTTTTCCAGCTTGATAATTAGCTAAGGCTAAATTTGTCTCTAATGATGATAGTCCTGCAAATGCCCAGCAAGTATTTGTATCACGCTGATTACGAACAACTACGTTACTTCCTATCACATCTTTCAAACTATATCTAGAATTAAGACTTGCTCCTAATAAATTTACTTGATAAAGTGGATTACTAACAATAAATTCTGTATCTAACTCTTCATACATTCTTGGTTGAATTGAATTTTCTTTTTCTGATTCAGATAATTCCGTCCATTTTTTAAAGTTATTAGAGTATTCTGCTTTTCGAATAAAGTCAGTCACCTTTACTTCATCTTTAGCAGCAAGAACATATTGATTTGTTAGTAAAATAATTGTAGTCATTAAGGCCACTAAAATCACTACTTGTTTTAGTTTTTTCATAAATTTCCTCCAAAAGCACATGTTTTTCTAATTTTCCTATTTACATTATTATTATACCTTAAATAATCATTTTTTCAATAGTTTTAATCTAATTGTAATATAAAAAAAGGATAACTGCCAGCTCTCGCCAGCAGCCATCCCTTAGTAGGCATTCCTACTTATTAGTCCTTCTTTTCGACAGTTTCCTCGACCCAGAAGCCCTGCTCTTCATCTCCCTTGACCGCATAGGTCGTCTTGGTAGTGAAGGGGCCACGTCCGGCAAGCTGACGCTCGAACTCCGTATCATGGAGATCACTCGCAGCGCGCATCATTCGGTTTTCAGCTTCTTTTCTGGTCTTGTAGTTCCGTCCGGCACAGTTGAGAACGTTGACGTACTTCATGTTGCTTCTTCCTTTCTATCTCGCACCATTTGGTGGACTATTATGTACACGAATTCCTCCGCATACACTTTTATTATAACATCTTTTGAACGAGGCGTCAAAAACGCAAAAAATAAGAGCAAGAAAGTTTTTTGACAAATTATATTTTATTCCAAGTTCCAAATTTTAACAGTATCTGTACTAGTACTTTCATTTGATAATGTAAATTTAACATCACTTTTTAAGGTAACTACAACTCTAACTCCATATAGACATTTCATAGTTCCTTGATTATCCCTCCACTGACCATCACGAGTACGAAATGCCAAATATCCCCCAGCGATAGATATTCCACCATAAGATGGATACCAGATAGGCACAGAATATTCTGAAAGTTCGCCTTGACAAGAAATAATTTGAGGAACCGTTATATCTTCCTCTTCTTGAGTTATAGATTGAACTTTAGGATAGCCGGCTACATTTTCATTTGTTACTGTAGTATAATTTGTATTTGTATATGTTGCGATTTCACCATTCTGATATTTTTCTGTGTAGCTGTTATCAAATAATGCCTTAACATCAGCCATATTTGTAGCTCTTATACCATTCTGTGATTTAAAACCTATGTTATAAAAACCGTAATCAGATAAACTTGATATTATTTGAGTATCAAAAAATCCCACAGTTAAATCCTTCATACCTACAGTAGGACCATTTTGGAATAGATAATTTAAAGGGACACCTGCTGAAATAAGTTTTATAGTTGTATTTCCACTATTTTCTTCTACTGAGAGTAATTTCCATCCTTGATATGAATCATTAGCAATATATTTTTTTACTTCATCATCATTAACAAAATCTTGAATATCTGAATAGCCACTAATTTGATTTCCCCAATCTGATTTAACGTATGCTGGGACATTATCATAATATACTGGATAATTTATATAATCTCCAAGATGCATCTTGCCTTCGGTATTTCCATCTGTTTCAAATAATTCTGAAATTATTTTTCCATTGCTTTGAGATGGTGTATAATCCCTAATAATTCCGCTATTATCTATTGAATATTTATGTCCACTTGTAAATTCTATAATTATTGGTGCATTACCAGACGCTATAGCTTCTGAACTATCTAATTCATCATTTAATTCACTTGATGTTACCACAGTTGAATCTCCATTACTTACTTTTTTGGTTAGTGCAGAATTATATGCTAATGCTATAGTTTCTTTTTCCTGTCCAACTTCTGTATTTGTTTTAGCATCCGTTGCTTTTTGTAAAATTCCATTTTCTCCGGTTATCATTGCAATACTTATTCCCGCCAAGATTAAAAGAACGATTATAGTTATCACAAGGGCTATCAAAGTGATACCATTCGTACTTTTTAGTGTTTTATTCTTTAAAATTTTCATTTAAAAAAACTCCCTTTCTTTAGTTCATTTGAATATTCCATATTTATTTTAGAATACACTTCTTCTGTAACCTTTATAACTTTTAAATACTCATTTTTCATAGGAATATTTAAATAAAACTCTTAAACTCTTAATAAATTTCTTCGATTTCTATTATTACACAAATTTTTAAAAAATGCAATAATTTTTACTGTTTAAAAATACTCTCTTTATCAATTCCCAAAGGCTGAACCACTCCTTTTCGATTCTGGTCAAGCATATACCAAAAAAGCATAGTTCTTATGAACTATGCTTTTTTGTGTGGTGCAGATGGCCGGAATCGAACCGGCATGGGAGGATTGGTCCCGCAGGATTTTAAGTCCTGTGCGTCTACCAGTTTCGCCACATCTGCCTATATTTTTCTGCCAGTCTTTATCTTGCTGACAGAAATTATTATAACACATTCCCAAAATTTGTCAACCATTTTTTTAAATTTTAAACAAACTTTTTAATACATTTACAATTACTAACAATATCATATAAACTAAAACAATCGATGCTCCAGCAGGTAAATTGATATAAAATGACACCAAAATACCTGCTAAGAAGCAAATAATAGATGTAACACAACTCATTGTTACCAATCCCTTAAAACTATTAGTTAATTTCTTAGCGATAATAGCAGGAAATACAATTAAACTTGATATCAAAAGTGTTCCCATCATTCTCATTCCTAAAACAACTACTAAAGCTGTAATCAAAGCAATTAGAAACTGATAAAAAGTAACATTGATACCAGAAGCCTTTGCAAATTTTTCATCAAAGCTAATTAAAAATAAACGATGATAAAAAATGCTATAAATAACAACTAAAACAATTGACAAAAGCAAGCTTAAAAGAACATCCGATTTTTTCATTGCCAAAATACTACCAAACATATAATTATAGGAATCTGCTCCAAAACCTGACGTCACAGCTGTAATAATAACTCCTAAAGTTAAAGCTCCGTGATGCAACTAAAGCAATGCTTACATCTCCTGACCCTCCCTTTTTTTGACTCACAAACATAATTACCACTGCTGCTATAATAACCAAAGGAACTGCAACAGATAACTCTGGTAAATTCAAAGCCATAGCTAAACTAATTGCTGCAAATCCTACTTCTCCAAGTCCATGACCTATCATAGAATAGTTTTTCAAAACTAAGATAACTCCAATTAAAGCAGAACAAAAAGAAATGGCAAGTCCAACAATTAAAGCTCTTTGCATAAATGTATATTTCATTAAACTAATTAATTCTTGCATTTCACATTCCTTTCCATTCTTCAAATTTTCCATCATATTTGATTGTTTTTGAAATAGTAATAATTCTAGGTTTAATATTTTCTAGTTCATCTAAATCATGCGTTGCCATAATAATTGTTACTTTTTTCTCTCGATTTAGTCTTTCTAAAATCTGATATAAGTCTCTTGTAATATGAATGTCTAATCCTGTTTGAGGTTCATCTAAAATAATGAGTTTAGGATTTCTAATCAGGCTTCTTGCTAAAAGGGCTCTTTGTTTTTGTCCACCTGACAACTCTCCAATTCTTTTATTAACAAGTTCCTCAATCCCCAACTCTTTCACAATTTCTTGAAAACTTTCTTTGTCTTTTTTGGTATAAAAAGGAAGTTTTCCATGTTTTTGGCATCCCGTCATAATAATTTCCTTGCTTGTAGCTGGAAAATCAATTCCCTTTAAATCTGTTTGGGCTAAATAAGATACCTCGCTTAAATCCAAGTCAAAGTTTACTTCTCCGGAATCCGGCTTTTTAAGACCCATAATTGTTTTGATTAAAGTACTTTTTCCAGATCCGTTTTCCCCAACAAGAGCAATATATTCCCCTTGTTTTACCTTAAAGCTAACATTTTCAATTGCAATATGACTATTATAACTTACTTTTAAGTTTTTGACTTCTAAAATCATCTTTTCTCCCACTTTTCATCATTTTGATTTTGAACTATTTATGACTTTTTTTCAATTATCTTTTTTAAATTCTCTCTCATAATGCTGATATATCCTTCTTGATTTTCAATTTCTTCTTGTGTCACATTATGTAATGTATTAAATACTTCTGCATCGGCTTTTGTCTCCTCAGATATCATTTGACTGATTTGTCCCTCAGACAATTCCTCATAAAATATCTTAGAAATTTGATTTTGATTGATGTATTCAATTACTTTCTTAATTCTTGAAATGCTAGGATCTGAATGTTCTCCACAAGCAGTATAACAACTCACAACCCCAAGATTATATCTTTGGCAAAAATAACTATATGCAAATTCTCCACCAAATACTAATACATCCACATGATTCTCTTTTAATGTTTCCTCGATTTCTTTATCTAATGCTAAGATTTCTTCTTGATATTTTCTAGCATTTTCTTCATAAAACTCTTTATTTTCTGGATCAAGCTTCACAATTTCTTCTAGAATTGTATCAATCATAATAACTGCATTTTGAGGATTCATCCAGATATGCCCGTCTCTTTCTTCCTCTTCGTAATGCTCTTCTTCATGCGATATTTCTTCTAATAAACTATATTCTTCCATAAATTCATCTGAATCAATCATCTCAATATTTTTAGAAGTATCTACAATGTCTACAGGATATTCTTCAATTGCTTCAATAATTTTACTAGCCCAAGGTTCCATATCGTCTCCTGTATAGATAAAAGCATCTGCTTCTGCAATTCTTATCATATCTTTGCTACTAGGCTCATACGTATGGATTTCCACTCCTGGTCCAATTAACCTTACAATTTCCATCTTATCACCTACAATAGCTTTAGCAAAATCATACTCTGGATAAATCGTTGTAAAAATTGTAATCTTATCTTCTTTTTGAAATCCACTACCAAATTTAATTATCATAAAAGCAATAATTGCAATTAATATTACAAAGCTTGCAATAATTACCAAAATTCTTCTTTTCATGGTACTCTCAAAATCTTTCTTTTTTTATTTCACAATACTTCATATTTTACCTCAAATTATCAATTATGTCAACTGTTAGTGAGTAAAAAAGACGCTTCCACTTGGTTTCTATAAAAACCAAATCTAAACGTCCTCTTTTTTCTATTTGACTTTCTTTTTTGTCATTTTTATATAGTTAAAAACAAATGCACCTGTTAATCCAGCAAACAAGAATATCATAATACATAAATTAGAGATTGTCGCTCCCATAATTGTATTTTTCTTGTCTACTAATGCATAAGAGATTCCAAAAGCAAATGCTGATGCTAAAACATAGATAATCGTTGTTACTCTTTGTTTTCTAATTGCTCCTAACGCATAAAACATGATAGTTGAAATAGCATAAAATAAACCAGATAGAACCATAATTAGTAAGCAAACTGTGTATTTTGATAAATCTACTTTATACAACCAATTCAAAATTGGAATTCCAATAAAAGCGCAAACCAATTCTCCTAAAGCACCAAACACTACTAGCACCAAACTTAATCTGATTATTATTTTTTTCATATCTGTATATTGCCCATTATTCCAATACTCTCCAAAGATTTTTAAGAATGGCTTGATAATCAATAAGCTAATCATATTTAATACAAAGGTTGGCATATATAAAATATTAAAATAAGTTTGTACTTCATTGTTTTTCATTCGTTCAATTGCATATTTTACACTATTTATCACATACATACTAACTAATGTTGAAATTCCAAGTGGAAAAGACTCTCTTAAAATCACCTTAATTTTTTCAAAACGCCAAGTAAACTTTTCATTTTGGAATTTTCTAATATTTCTTAGTTCATAAAAAATCAATACTAGTGTTCCAATTAATAACATTCCACCAAATGCAATATAAATATTTCCTACAAACTTATTTAAAATAATAAAAGTAAGAAGTTCTAGAGTATTTCGATATAACAAAGATTTTCCCGCTAAATCTAATCGATTATTTAACTGAAATTCTGCTTGAAATGTTTCACTAAAATTATCTAAAACTCTAATCAAAATCAAAATTACAAAAATAAACAATTTCTCATTAGAATATCCTGTTACAATCGCAAAAACAGTAGCTAATAATATCATTACTCCAAGAGCTACAATTCTTGCGAAAAAGTAATCATCATACCCATATTTTCGATTGGTATCTGTTACTTGAACAATTCTTATTCCCAAGTCTCCTATTGCATTTAAAATACAACCTGTTGCATAGCAAATGGAAAAAATTCCAGCAATTTCTACACCATTTAATCTTGTACAAGTCATTAAGATTACTGCACTAAATACAGCAAATACCATACTACCTATTGTATTCCATAAAAATTCTTTCTTCTTAAACATGTGATCCGCCTAACTACCATTTAATATCAATTTTAAATGTTTTTAAAATCCAGTTATAAACTGCTAAAAATGCTCCATATAAATGCCATACATAAACTTTCTTCATAACAGCAACTTTTAAATTACTACATTTATGAGACAAGCAATACCATAATTTCAAGTATTTTGTTGTCTTCCATGTAGAAAACTCTTTATCTAAATATGCTCTATTATCTTTTAATACTGTTTTAAAATTAGCTTTATCAGAAGACATTCTATACATTAAAGAAATTCCAAAATGTAAAAATGCCATAGAATCAATAACTTCTAATTGTTTTTTTCCATTTGAATCTTCTGCATAAATTTTTTTAATTTCTACCATTGCATTTTCCGTAGATTCGATTTGCTCTTTTTTAATTTGAGACATAATAGAATCTCCTCTAACCATGTAGTAATATAAAGCATCATCAATAAATGTAATTGTTTTTGTATTTAAACAAGCAAGTAGCCAAAACATCATATCATCCAAGATTCTTGGTGGCTTCTCTAAATTCTTCAAATTCTTCAAGACTTCTGCTTTATAGAGTTTATTCCATAATGCAGTATTAATCGTTAAAATGTCCTCTGGATTTTCATCCATATGGATTTTCTTTTTAGAAAATCCTGTCATTTCTGTTGAGTAAACATGCTCTGTATCTACATCTACACGATAAAATCCAGATATCACAACATCAGAATTATTTTTCTTAGCTGCAGTATACAATTTTTCTGCATAATCTAAAGTAATGTAATCATCTGAATCCACAAAAGCGATGTACTCTCCTGTAGCCTTTTTGATTCCATCAAATCTTCCTTTCCAAACTCCCTCATTTGGTTTATCAATAATCACAACATTTGGATGTTTTTCTTGATATTCTTTCAAAATAGACAAACAGTTATCTGGTGAACCATCATTAATACAAATCACTTCTATTCCGTCTAATGTTTGATTTACCAAACTATCCATACTTCTTCTTAAATATTTTTCCACCTTATAAACTGGTACAATCACACTAACTTTTGCTTGTTCCATTTCTATCTCCTATTCATATAATTTTTCTGCTTTTAGTGCATTCAAAGCCTCTTCAATAATTTTATCCATATCATAATATTTATATTTTCCTAGTCTTCCACCAAAAATAACATTTT
>JAFUWA010000001.1 GCA_017477355.1 Clostridia bacterium | reverse complement strand
CAATTCAAGAACAAAAAGAATTAGAAAGACAAGAAAAATTTGCTGAAAAACAAGCAGAAAAAGATGCTAAATTTATGGAAAAGCAATTAAATAAAGCGATAAAAGAACAAGAAAAAATAGAGAAAGAAGCAGAAAGACCAAAGAGAAGAATTATTAAAGGAATGTTCTCTGGTCCTGCTAAAACAGTCCCTAACAATGATTCTGCTATTAAAAATAATACAGAACCAGAAAACCCTATTAGAAATGAACTTTTAGGTGGATTGTTTGATATTGATGATGATGACGATTCTAACAATGAAGATCGTGATTAACAAAGTGCCTATAGAAAGGCATGAAAGAAAAAGAAAATGGAGGGCAATATAACGCATGAATTCTAATTTCTTGCTGTATCTTATTGGTGGTGTAGGAGCAGCTTTTGCACTAATCGTAATAGTATACATGTCTTTAAGAAAGAAAATGATGGGCAAAAATACAAGATATATTGCCCAGTTAACTGAAGGAACGAAGCAAAGTAACTTCAGTATGGAAATTTTCTATCAGAAATTCTATATTCAAATTGTAAAAATTCCATTCTTAAGAAGATATGCTTTAAAGTTAAGACGTAGGTTAGAGATTATTAATCTTGAAGATGAGTTTTTAACGAGAAAGCAAACTGCACAAATTGTAATGAAGGGATTGTTAATTTTAATTCCTTTGACGGTGGTTATTTTTTTAGTAACTTCTGGAAATTACGTATTATTAGTAGCTTTACTCTTATTTGAGGTGTTTTTTATCGAGACATGGATGGAAGGTAAAGTTGATAAAATTGATGGTGGATTATTAAAGCAACAAATTGACTTATTTGCTGAAATGAGACATGCCTTTCATGAAACAAATATGGTTGAAGAAGCTATTTATGATGTTTCACAAAACGATGAGTTAGATGTTGCAAGACAAGCAGAAAAAATATATGAAGTTTTGATTTCAGATGATCCTGAAACAGAGCTTGAAAAATATTATGATATTGCTCCAAATGGTTATTTAAAGGAGTTTGCAGGTATTTCTTATTTAACAAAAGAATTTGGTGATAGAAAGGATTCTGATGGTGCATCTTTATATTTGAAAAACTTAAATAATATTACACAAGAGATGCAGATAGAAATTTTAAAAAGAGATAAATTAGACTATGTGTTCCAAAGTTTGTCAATGATTGCAATTGCACCAGTATTATTCATTAATGCAATCAAAGCATGGGCAACAACTGAGTTCTCATTTACGAAATCATTTTATGAGGGAACAGGTGGATTTTATGCAGAAGTTGCACTATTAATTTTAACAGTAATCTGTTATATTTTTGTTAGAAAACTAAAAGATAATGGCAGTACAAATGTAACAACGAACAATGAAAATCCATGGCAAGCAAAACTTTATAAGAAAAAATGGATTAAGAAATTTGTAGATTGGTTTATTCCCAAAGATGGAACAAAAGAATATAGGAAAGCAAGAACATTACTAAAAGATTCTGCTTCTAAATTAAAAATGGAATGGTTTTATATCAATAAATTAGTTTGTTCTTTTACGATTTTCTTAGTAGGAATGTTAGTTTTTATTATTGGACATAAAATGACTGTCAACTATATAAAAACAAATCCAACTTCAGATTATAACTTAATGCGGTAGTATGACAGAAAAAGAAGAAGAAAAAGCGTTGATTGTAACGCAAAACGATAATGTATTTATTGATGAGCACTTATACGAAGCAGAACTTACTCAAGCAAAAATGGAAGATTACATGAGAGAGAGTGAGATTTATGCAGGTGAAACAGATGATGTCATTATGGAAGATGCAGAAAGAGTTATGGGCAAAATTGATGATATTTTAAAAGCTTATTTACACTGGTATGAAGTTTTAGTTGCTTGCTTATTAGGAGTGTTGGCTTATCGTGGACCAAACTGGTTACTGATTTTCCAATTAAAAATGAGAAAACTAGAAATGGAAAACGAAGTAATGCAGTTCCAAACAATTATTTTGATGTTAATGAAAATTGAGCGTGTTAATGTTGAAATGATTCTAGAGTGGCTTGAGAGATATTCTAATATCTTTAGAGATCAAATTTCAAAATGTGTAAATAACTATGAATCTGGAGCTTGGGAAGCATTAGAAGAAATGAAAAATGAAATCTCTTTTCAACAAATGGTTCGTATTATTGAAAGTTTACAAGCTGCTGTAGAATCTATTCCGATTAGAGAAGCTTTTGACGAGCTAGATACAGAAAGAGCTTATTATCAAGATAAAAGAAAAGAATCTAATGCAATCTTGATTTCTAAGAAATCAATGATTGGTAAAGTATTAGGATTCGCACCAATGGTAACATTATTTGTTGATATTTGATTATTCCACTATGCGTTATCGGTATGACATCTATGAGCTCTGCATTCGAAGAAATGTCACAAATGACGTAGTAGAAAGGATAAGATTGTATGGAAAATACCTCTTATGCATTATACATAGCAATTCGGTGTTTTAATTGCAATTGTAATATTATCAATTCTTATTTTTAATTGGCAGAAAATAGGAAGGCTAGAAAGTGCGAAAGATGACGTAATTGCCGTTAAGAATAAAGCTGATTTTAATGCAGAATTTGAAGCATATGATAAGAAATTAATGTATGGTACAGATGTATTAAGTTGCTTAAATAAAGCGCAAAATAACAATCAGAAATATGTATATAGCAACTATTATGGTACAGATATGGAAACTGTCGGAAAAGAAGACAGAGAAGAATTTTTTATGGATGTAGAAGTAAAATTAAATTCTACATTGTGCGAAACAATTAAAGCTTATTATAAAAATAAAACAGGAAAATACGAAAGAGTTATTGGACTGGATTTAACAGATCATGATACAAAAGAAAATTATAAAATGCCAATATTTTCCGGAAGTAATGCTTTTAAAGATCCAGATGTATATTATTATTATTTTCAAAAAGGAAAAGTATATCAAGGAACTAGTAAATATACAGCTATTATGTGGAATGGAGTTGATAAAACAAAATCATTATCTGCAATATTAAATTCAGGAAAAATTGAAACAAAATTTCAGGGGAATAAAACATATCACTTATTAACCTTAGAAGATACAACAACAACATCTCATAATGATGAAACTGCTAGGCTCGCTGCTTTAATCACAACAGTGAGTTTAAAAGAACAGACAGTGGTAAATAGTGATCAACCAACTGATTTTACTCAGAAAGATTGGTGGTATTGTACTTGGACAACTGCAGCTAGTGATTTTAAATCTAGAAAATTTAAATGTACAGGTGTAGAATATAATGAAACAAATGGATATATTAAAACAATTAAATTTGAAGAGATAAATTAGCAAGAAAGGAGCAGAATTAGTATGGAAAATGCGTCTAAAGCATTGATAATTGCAGCGAGTATTTTAATTGCTATTATGTTAATGACATTTATGATTTTCACATTTAGACGTTTTGCTTCTACTGCTAGGACGACTGAAAGAAGATATTCTGCTCAAGAAATTGAAGCTTTTAATGCTAAATTTTTAGGATATGAAACAGGTGGAACGCATACTGTAAGTGATACAACATCTATTATTTTCTATAGAGGAAGAGGTGGAGCTGCTGATTCTACAAAAGAAGATATTAGTTACAATGAAATTTTCAATAAGAATGGAAAAGTAGCTTCAGGAGGAGATAAATATCATAAAGCATTAATTGCTGCAACAAGCTTAAATACTGTTTATGATGTTGTTACTGCTATTAATGATGCAATTGATATCAATGATTTAAATAACAACTCTTATAAATATGATTATTTAGAAATTGAGAGTTCTGTGGAAATAATTGTTGATTTAGGTACTTCACGAACGGATTTTGATTTTAATGGAACATCACATTATCAATATTTAGTTATTGAGCCAAATAAAAATGTAAAAGCAAAACACATTTATGCAACCAATCATGTGTCTGCCAATAAACAAACGAATGCAACAGGATATTCTACGGCAAATCCCGTAAATGTGTATGATATGTTAAAAGAGTTAAGAAATACAGATGTTATTACAATGGATAATAAAGTGTATACTTTATATCAATATTATTTCTTTGGAGAAGTTATTGAAAACGGAAAAACAGGACTTGTAGAAACGGTGAAGTTTACGTTAACAAAGGACAAGAAATTTCAGAAATGGGATGAGTAAAAAAATTTAAATTTAATATTGAAAAAAATTTTTGTATATATTATAATAAAAAAGGATTAATTGATGAAAAAAGTAATTATTGGAATTTTACTTGCGGTTGGAATCGCTGTAATCCTATTTGTTACCTGGTATAATCGTAACATTCAAACATTACGAGAAGTTCAAAAATTGAATACAGAATTTGAAGGGTACTTAAATAGAACAATTACAGGGGTCGATTTAACAACAATTATGAATAAAGCAATTGAAAATAATAATCAATATGAAGTTCCAAAAAATAGTGATGGTACTTATCAAGATGATCAAAAATATTCGATACAAATATTGATAAAACCTACTGAAGAAGGAAGTTTTTATCCAATGGAAGCTTTTGAAAAAGTTGGAATGAAAGATTTTACTAAAAATTTTGGAGGACTAGCATTTCAATCGCAAAAAGTCGAATATCATACAAATGGACGAGTTTCTAAAATTTATTTTGAACTTGAGCCAAAAACAAAATAGTCTTTAAAATTTCTATATTAATTTATAGAGAATTTTACAATAAAAATAAAAGAAAACTAAGGAGGAAAAATTTATGGAGAACGCTTCAAAAGCCTTAATCATAGCTGGTGCTATCTTACTTTCAATTTTAATTATAGCACTTGGTATCTATGTATTTAATATGGCAAAAAATGCTTCAAGTACTAGTTCTTTAGATGAACTTGAAGTTTCACAATTTAATCAAGCATTTACAAACTACAGAGGTAAACAATTAGGATCTGGTGTAATAGACTTGCTAGACAAAGTTGTTGCTAATGCTTCTGCAAATAAAGATTCTGATGAGAGATTACCAGATGTTGTTTATATTGATACAAGAACAGGAGGAGCAGCAAAAGGTAAAAATACTGTAAGCGGATCAGCTGATTGCGATAATCCTGCTAAAAATGCTATTAATGCTGCTGGATTCACTGCTTCTGGTGCAACACAATGGATGGTTAAATCAGATTCTACAACACCTAATATTACAGCAATTGGTGCTATGAGAAGAATTATGGCTGAAAAACATTATTATCAAGTTGAATTTGTTAATAATGATGCAACAGGTTTAATTGAATATATTTTAGTTAAATATTAATAAAAATATGTAGAGGAGGTATTATGGAAAATCTAACACATGCTATTTATATGGCGTTTGCTATGCTAGCCTTCGTAATTGCATTCTCAACATCATTGTATTTAGTTAATAAATTAAATACAACTGCTAAAACTCTTGTCTATAGTATAGATGGTTCTTATTATGATTCTCTTTCATTAAATCAAATGATTGAAGATAATGAGGATAGAAATAGATCTAGAATTGTTGGGATAGATACCATAATACCTACTTTATATCGTTACTATAAAGAAAGCTTTGCTGTTAAAATTTTAGACGAAAATGGAGACTTGTTACAATATTTTGACACAACAACAGAATTGGATGTTAATGCAGCAAAATCTGAAATTAAGGAAAACAGAACAGGGGTACAAAAAGCTTTGTTGTCTTTATATGATGCTAACGAGCTTGGTAATGAATATAATAGTTGTTATATGTTTGGAGCTCCATGGCTTGCTAACATAAATAAGGATGCCAAAACTAGAGTTGATATGTATATCAATGGCGGAAAAGGCTATATTAACAATACTTTAGTTGATTACTCTAGACAGCTTGGTTCTGGAGGAAGTAAAAAGTATGTATATTTAAATTATTATAAGGATAGAAAATTCAAAGAGATTTTTACTCAATATGCTTATGAAGGTGACACGATTAGTGATGAGACAAACGGAGAATTAGTTACTTTAACAGGAAGTAAACAAATTTCAACCAAAATCATTATTATTTATCAGATGTTGCCAGTATAAAAAAGAAAGGATAGAAATAAGATGAGTGATTCTTTAATAACAATTGTTGCAATATTCTTAGCAGCAATCTTAATGTTTATTTTTCCACTAATGAGTATAGCAGAACGTAGTGATGATATTTCACAATTGACGGTTCAATCTGCAGTTACAGATTTTGTTGATACAGCAAAATCTACAGGTAGAATTACATTAGATGAATATGACAAATTAGTTAATAAAATAGAAGCGACAGGAAACACTTATGATGTTGAAATCGAAGTAAAAGTTCTTGATGAGAATGTTGGTAAAAAATCAGCTTGGACGCAGGGACAAGTAATTGGAGAGAATAATTATTATTCTGTATATACTTCACAAATCATGAATTATATGGCATCTATGGAAGGTGAAGGAGATGGTGTTTATACAATGAAAGAAGGAGACATTATTTCAGTTAGTGTAAAGAATAACAATAAAACATTATCTCAAACAATAAGAGGAATTTTCTATTCAATTAGTGGTAACGGAACATATCAAATTGCAGCGCAAAGTTCAGGTTTAGTCACTTCAAATGGAACAAGTCGTTAATAGATAAAATAAACGGGGGTTGGACGGAAATGAATTCGTCCAACTTTTTGTATAGTGCCATTATTAAATGGCAAGTATAATGATGGAGAGAATGATATGAGACTTCAGCATATTTCGGTTATGTTTGTTATGATATTCATACCGATTATATTAGTAACTTCATATTTTATTAGTTTACAAGTAAATACTGTAAAATTAGAATCAGAATATACAGAAAAGTTGTTAGATGCTACTTATGATGCAATGACTGCATTTGAATTAAATACTGCTAATGAAGATTTGTCTACAGTATCAGATTCTTTAAGAAGTATTATTGATGCTTCTAACAATATTTTCCTCAATACTTTATGCACGAATTTAGGTGTTTCTAATGCTAGTAAAAGTTATATTCAACCATATATACCAGCGATTTTATATACGCTATATGATGGTTATTATATTTATAGTCCAACGAATATTCCTGAAATTTGTGTAGATACTTATGGAAGAACGATTCGCACAAATGATTTAGGAGTAAAATATCTCGAAACAGTTAGTGGTGTCGGAATTTATGAGTTTAGTAAAGATAACTTAGAATATGCAAGTGATAATCCAGAAGATTATTCGTTAAAACCAGGTCTTTCTGAAGATGAATATGGTGGGAAACTAAAAGGTCCTCAGGAAGAATATGGGCAGGTATTATATAAAAATAATAATGGATCATTTAGTACAACTTTACATTCTTGGGGAGGAGCCAAAACTTCTGCTACATATCAAAAATCAACTTATTATAAAAGAGACTATATTTTAAAATCTTATATTCCATATAGTGCAACATACTCAGTAGGAAATAAGAATTTAACAATTAATTTTACTTTAGATAATTTTATGACAATTGAAGGAAAAATTGATAATGTTTATTATACGAAATCAGGATATTTCATCGATTCCGGATTAGTTCAGCAAATTAAGGTATCAGGTGGAGGAGTTTCTGAAACAATTACTTCTTCTAATTGGATGAATGTTTCAGAAGAGCACTTTGATGAAATGATTTATGCTCCAGAAACATATAATGTAACAGTAACTTTGACGGGTGGAATTACAATTTCTAATAGAGATGGGGCAGTTGATATCAATAATCCTTCAGGACCTGGAACTGTGACACAATATTGGGATGATGCGCAAAGTGCAGTTCAATATTATGTAGATAGTTTTATGTTTTCACAATGGATTTATGCCAATTTAGGTACTATTAAAGCAGAAGATTTAAAAAATGCGCAATATTCTGTTACTGATATTCAAAAAACAGTATTAGATAGCATTACGAAAGATACAGCTGGAAATGATATTCAGACAAATCTTTATCGAGATATGCTGTATAATTTTGAAGGAGATAAAACTTGTCCATTTTCATCAACAAATAATAATCCAGAAAGTGAAGAATCTATTTTCTATAAACATAAGAGAAATGTAATCAAAAATTCTATTACATATAATTTGATTTTATCAATGCTAGTATATACAGAGGAGTCAAGAACTGTTGAATTCAATATGCCTTCTTTCAAAGAAACAGAATGGAATCAAATATTAAATAATGTATCCATTACTGCTTTTATGGAAGGAATGAGATGTGGATTGAAATATTATAATAATTATGCGATTGTAACAAGTACGAATAATGAAATTACTGTAACAGAAAATGAAATTTACTATGTTCCTAGAGTTAGAACTGAATCTGGTAAAAAATACCTTAATAATATAGATGACAATGAAGCATTAGACACTGACTATAAAATTGCGCATAGAATAGATTGTGATGATTTAGATTTAATTGGAACTTATGGAGCAATTTCTTTTAAAGCAAAAGAAGTTAAATATGATAAAATATTAGATAATAGTGGAAAATTTATTTATGACCATAAAGTATATACAGATTATGATTGTATTGTAGATTCTAATTATACAGTGGGAAGTGGAACTGACGGAAATACAGATGTTTTAGGATATCTAACGGCACATGTATCTGAGCCTGGAATTACAGAGAAATTACAAGCATATAGAATTGCAATAGCAAAAGAAAGAAATAATTTGTACAAAACAACTGCATTTGTGGATGATTATGGATGGCAAGTTATCTTTTTAGGTGATAGCGTAAGTTCTGGAACAAAGAAAGGTGCTGGAACAACAAGTGTAGATGTTAATTTAAGTTCTCTTTCTATTAAAGAGCTAAAACATATTAAGAAAATCGAAGTTACAATTGAAGGAATGAAAATAGAAGATGCAAGTGGTAAGCAAATTTACGGGGTTTATACAGATGCAATAAAGGCATCCTTTGGTACAAAAGTATATGATAAAGAGCAAACAATTTCCACAACTTCTTCAAGTAGAAGAACATTAGAATTTGAGCAAGACTTTAGTGATGGAAATGCGGCAACATTAACATTAAAAACAACAAATCAAAATACACAATTTACAGTAGAAGCTGTAAAAGTATATTATAAATAAAAAATAAAAAAATGGTTATGATATTTCTTATGAAAAAGATAAGAAATATTGTAGCCATTTGTTTTTTAATGATTACTTATTGTTATTTTATTAATATTTATAATTTTCCTAATAAAATTTTGTTGTATAGTGATTCTTCATTGAATTATAGGATATGTCCTTTTTTAACGTTAAAAGGAGAGGTATTAACAAGTTCTTCTGGAAAGAGTAAAGGATATCATGTTAGTCTGTGCTTAGGTGATATCCATGTTAAAGAAATTGAAGTCAAAAGAACGGAAAAAATTGAAGTAGTCCCAATTGGAAATTTGGTTGGTTTAAAGGTATATGCTAAAGGAATCATTATTGTTGGTTTTTCTCCTATTAAGAAAATAGATGGAGAGACAGTTTCATTGGAAGAAACAACGTCTTTGAAAAAAGGTGAGAAGATTGTTGAAGTGAATGGTATGAAGATTAATACAATTGAGGAATTAAAAAAAGTAATTGTATTATCTAAGGAGGCAGAATTAAGTCTAAAAGTAGAAGATACTTCAGGAAATCAAAGAACAGAAGTAATTACACCTATTCAAGATGCAAGCAATTCATATAAGTTAGGATTGTGGGTAAAAGATGCAGCTACTGGAGTTGGAACACTTAGTTTTTATCTTCCAGAGACTGGAGAATTTGCTTGCTTAGGACATGGAATTATAGATGCAGATACACAAAGTCTAATAGAGATAGAAGATGGAAATTTAACTAGCACGAAAGTACTTGAAATCAAAAAAGGAAGCTCTCGGAAATCCGGGAGAAATAAGAGGAACTGTTGATAATGATGATTTAGGAAAAATAACAAATAATTCTAATTTTGGAATATTTGGAGAATTATCAGAAACAGAAAGATTGAATTATGAAGCAATTGAAAAAGTAACTGTCGGCTTAAGAACAGATATTGAACTGGGAGAAGCAAAAATTATTAATAATTTTAGTGGAGAAAGAAAAGAATATAACATTATGATTGATAAAATCTATCTAAATGATACCGAAGACAATAAAAGTTTCGCGATTAGAATTGTGGATGAGAAATTAATTCAAGATACAGGTGGAATTATTAGAGGACTCTCACGGTAGTCCAATTTTACAAAATGGAAAACTGATAGGAATTGTTACAAATGTGTTAGTGGCAAATCCACAAATTGGCTTTGGGGTTTTTGCTGATTTAGTTTTAGAGCAAATGAATGTATATTAATAAATGTTCTTGCAAAAAATTAGATATAGTTATATAATTGCTCCAAAAGGAGAAAGATATGGGTTCTATTAAAATTGTGTTAATAGCTTTTGCTATTTCTTTTGGAGTGATTATTTTTATAACAAATGAAAAAGTAAGAAGTGAAACATTTGGCGTATTAAATCATAAAATAGGAAAAAGTAAATATAGAATTTATCATCTTTTTCTAATATTGATTACAGTTATTTTAATTTTTTATAGTATTAAGCTTTTGAATAAATCAAAGATTATTGTTGGATTTATTACTAAAAATACTGCAAAACAAGAAGAAGAGTATGAACAATATAAAAAAATTGCAGAGACGCAAAATCAAAGGTATCAAGAAATAATGAAAACAGTAGAAGTGAATTTGGAAAATTGCAAAAATCCATATGTACCAGATGGATTTTTCTATGTAGAAGGAGAATGGAATACAGGATTTGTAATTGAAGATGAAAAGCAAAATCAATTTGTGTGGGTTCCTTGTACTAACGAAGCAAATGAAGAAAAAATTCCTATTTTAGAAAAAACCAAGTTTAAAACGAATAATACAAATTGGTCTAATTGTTATGAAGAAGATGATTATGAAGAATTTTTAATGAGTAGTTTAGAAAATGGTGGATTTTATATTTCTAGATTTGAAATTGGAAAAGAGGAAGAAATTCCAGTTAGTAAATTTGGTACTATGATTTGGAAAGATGTTAATAGAGAGGAAGCAAAAGAAAAGGCTGAAATGATGTATACAGATATACATTCAAAATTAATTAATGGATATGCAATGGATACAGCAGTTAAATTTATTTTTGAGGAAATGAGCTTAAGAAATGTATTAAAAAGTTCAGGAATTTCAGGAAATACATCACAAAAAAATATTTATGATTTAGCAGATGATATGAATGAATGGACTTCTGAAATGAGAGGAAATTTAAAAATATATAGAACGAGCATTCCAGGAAATGGAGAATTTGAGAGTATTTTAAATGATCGATTTTCAAATGATGCTGAATTTACTTCAGATAATCTTGGATTTAGAACAATCATTTACAAATAATTGGTAGGAAAAAATGAAAAAAAAGAAATGGGTTTATTTAATTTTATTAATTACATTAGTATTTTATACGGTAAGTTTAGTGAATAAAACAATGCAAAATGATACGTTTTTTTATATTCCAATTGGAGAACGTATTGCTAAAACACATGTAATAGATGGGTTAGATCATTGGTCTTTCCATGAAAATTTAAGATTTACATATCCTCGGATGGATTTGCAATTTATTGATGTATTTATTATATCATGTTTGGGGATTTGGTGGAATTTATGTGCTTGTGTTAATTATGTCTGGAGCAATAGCAGCTGTATTTTTCCATAATTTATTAAAAGAGAAAAATAACTTAATTCTATCATTTGTGATTTCTATGATAGCAATGCATTTGGCTGGAAGTGTATTTGCTGCTAGAAATCAAATATTTTCTTTTCTTATTTTTGAATTAGAAATCTATGGATTAATTGGATTGTTAGAACAAGGAAAGAAGAGATATTTCTGGTTTTTAATATTGGTAGCATTTCTACTAGTTTTATTTCATGATACACTTTATCTTTTATATTTTCTATTGGCAATGCCATATTTAGGAGATTTTATTTTAAGCAAATTATTTCATATAGAAAATTTACATAAGTTTGAAAATTCTAATTTGCAAAATATAAAATATTTAATTATTCTACTTGTATTATCGGTCCCAATTGGATTTTGTACACCAATATTTGCAAGTACGTATACGAATTTGATTAATTGTATGAATGGAGTAAGTGCAACATTTATTAATGAATTAAAACCAGTTAATATAATACAAGATACGAACTTATTAACAATTACATTTTTAGTAATTGGAATGATTGGTTTTACGAAAACTAAATTTAAAATAAAAGATATTTTATTTGTCTTGGGACTTTTACTTTTTGCAATGATGGCTGGAAGAAATGTATATTTCTTATATTTAATAGGTTTAATTTACTTTACTAATATGTTAACTGCCTGCATGAATACCTACATAGGAGAAGAAAGAGTTGAAACTTTTTGGGGGATAATAGAAAAATCAACGTTTGTGATAGTTGTTACAACTTGTTTTATTGCCATTGTTTCAATCAAAAATTTGATTTATCAATTTGTCAAAGAATATGTGAATGATATTTATTATCCAAAACAAGCAACAGAATGGATTTTAAAAAATGCTGATTATGAGAATATGAGAATTTGGACACATTTTAATTGGGGAAGTTATTTAGAATTAAACGGAATTAAAGTTTTTTTGGATAGTAGATCAGGAATGTATACAGAACAAGAAAATAAAGGATGCAATGTTTTAAGTGATTGGCTATTAGTAGAAAATGGAAATTCAGATTATAAAGAAATATTTGAAAAGTATCAAATAACACATGTTTTAGTAGAAAATAGTAGTAATTTGAATAGAAGTTTATCAGAAGATAGTCATTATCAAGTAATATATCAAGACAATTTATATGTTTTATATGAGAAAGAAGGGTTTTAAATGGAATTAGAAGAAATTAATAGTTTGGAAGGATATAACAGAATTCACTTAATTGGTATTGGTGGAATTAGTATGTCTGCTATAGCTGAAACTTTAAAAACTTGGGGATATACAGTGACAGGTTCTGACCTACATGGTTCTGACTTAACAGAAAATCTAGTAGCCGATGGGATAGAAGTGACAATTGGTCATAGTGAAAAGAATGCAAGTTTAGCAGATTTGATTATTTATAATGCAGCTATTCCAGAGGATGACCCTGAGATGGTAATAGCAAAAATTAATAATATTCCTACAATAGGAAGAGGAAAATTTGTGGGCTTTATGACAAGAAAATATCAGGAAGCTATTTGTGTAAGTGGGACACATGGAAAAACAACAACAACGTCTATGCTTGCTTGTTGTTTTGTAGAGGCTGGTTTAGATCCTTCTATTGAAGTAGGAGCAGTTTTAAAAGAAATTAATGGAAATTATAGAATTGGAAAATCAGAATATTTTATTTTGGAGTCATGCGAATATAAAGGAAATTTTTTGAATTTTAATCCTAATTCTGCAATTATACTAAATATTGATAATGATCATTTAGATTATTATAAAACTTTTGAAAATGTAGTAAAGGCATTTGATACATTTGCGGGGATTGTGGATGAAAAAGGAGTTTTAGTAACAAATGCAGATGACGAAAATTGTTTAAAATTAAAAGAATATACAAAAGCTAAATTTGTTACTTATGGAATTGAGAATCAATCAGCAGATTTTGTAGCCAAAAATATTGTGTTTGATGATAATGGATTTGCAGAGTTCGATTGTCAGAAAAATGGAGAGGATTATCTTCATTTGAAACTTTCTGTTGCAGGAAGACACAATGTTCTAAATAGCTTGGCATGTATCGGAATTTGTGATTTTTATCATGTAGATAAAAATGCAATTCAAAAAGCATTAAAGGAATTTACAGGAGCTTCTAGAAGATTAGAGTATAAAGGAAGTTTTCATGAGATTAGTGTATTTGATGATTATGCGCATCATCCAACAGAGATTGAGGCAACTGCAAAAGCTGTGCAAAATAAAAAATATAATGAGTCTTGGGTTATTTTCCAACCACATACATTTAGTAGGACGATAGAACATTTAAAAGACTTTGCAAAAGCTTTAAGCAATTTTGATCACATTATTTTAACAGATATTTATGCCGCAAGAGAAATCGATACAGGTGAAGTCTCTTCAAATGATGTTGTTAGAGAAATTGAAAAACTCGGCAAAAAAGCAATTTGTATTTCAAACTTTGAAGATATTGTGAATTATGTTCGTGAAAATGCAAAATCAAGAGATATCATTATTACTTTAGGAGCAGGAAATGTAACTTCGATAGGACCAATGCTTGTGAACAATTGAACACTTGGGAAGGACTTTATCTAAAAAAGTATAGGAAAGATTCCTTACAAGATTTTCTAAAAAAATTTAAAAAATAAGAGGGGAAAAAAAGTTTTTTTGGAGAATAATATAATTGTACATATAAAATAAGTTTAAAAATATATGTATAAACAAGAAGAAAGAGGTGCTAAATTACAATGGAAATTACAGATGTACGTTTAAAAAAAGTAAATTCAGAGAAAAAAATGAAAGCTATTGCTTCTGTAACTTTTGATAATGAATTTGTTGTTCATGATATCAAAGTTATCGAAAGCCAAAATGGATTATTCATGGCTATGCCAAGTAGAAAAAATCCAAATGGAGTTTTTAAAGATATCGCTCATCCAATCAATCAAGATACTAGAGCAAAAATCGAAAAAGCTATTTTAGAAGCATATAATGCTCCAGATGCTGAAGAAGTATCAGAAGCAGATGCTGAATAATTTTTATATTTGAAATCTAGGCGGAATTGCTATTTTGGCAGTTCCGTTTTTGTTTAGAGAAAATAGGGAAAATGGAGGGAAAATGGGACGTATGACTTTTCCCTCAAACCTTTTAGAGGAAAAGTCATACGTCCCATTTTCCCTCTAGACAAAAAAATAGAAATATGATAATATTATATCGTAAAAATAAATTAAAAACGGAGGATAAACTAATGGAAGTAGTTGATATTCTAAAATTTGAGGGAGATGACAAGACTTTAGTTTGGAAAAGTAATAAAGAAGACTTTAATACTGGAACCCAATTAATTGTTCATGAATCTCAAGAAGCAGTTTTTTATAGAGATGGACAAGCTCTAGATTTATTTGGACCTGGTAGATATACTCTAGAAACAGCTAATATTCCTTTATTAAAAAAATTAATTAATTTACCAACTGATGGAAAAACAAGATTTCATTGTGAAGTTTACTTTATAAATAAAGCAGTAGCTCTTGATGTAAAATGGGGAACTACAAGCAAGTTTGAAGTATTAGATCCACAATTCTTTATTCAATTGAATGTTGGTGCTAGTGGTTCTATGGAAGTTAGAATCAAAGATTCTAGAAAATTCTTAGTAAAAGTTGTCGGAACACAAAATTCAGTTGATACAGCTAAAATTTCAGATTACTTTAGAGAGAAAGTAATTATGAAAGTAAAAGCACATCTTTCTAAATTAATGGGACAAGTAAGTTATGTTGTTGTAAACCAACATTTAGAGGATATTTCTGAAGCAATTAAAGAAAAACTAAATGAAGAAATGGATGAATATGGAGTAGAAGTTCCTAACTTTTATTTAGCAACAGTACATATTCCAGATGATGAGAAAGCTAGAGTACAAGAAGCACTTAATAAGAGAATGGAACAAGGTATTCTTGGATACAACTGGATGGACGAGCAATTGGCAGATATTGCAAAAAGATATGTATCTAATGAAGGAAATGGAGCTGGAACTGCTACTGGTATGATGGCTCAAATGCCAATGGCATTTGCATTTGGACAAATGTTATCTAGTACAGCTAGACCAATGATGCAACAAGGAATGCAAGGATTAGGAAATGGAATGGCAAACCAAGGAAATCTTGGTGGAATTAACCTTCAAAATCCAACGCAACCTGGAACAAATCCTGGATTCTTAGGATTTGGAGCAGCTCAAAATGCACAAAATACAGCAAAAAAATTCTGCCCAGAATGTGGAACAGAATTAGAAGAAGGAGCTAAATTCTGTTCAAATTGTGGACATAAAGTGGAAGAAGAAAACGAAGGATACAAATGTTCAAAATGTGGAAGAATTCTAAAAGATAATGAAAAATTCTGCCCAGATTGTGGAACAAAACGCGAAGATGAATAAGCGAAGCGCGTCTACGAATAATTAAATATAAAAAAGGAGATAAGAAAATGAGCGAAAACGGAAAAAAAGTAAGTAGTAACAAAATACTTTCATCTTTGATACCAGTAATTATTTTCATCGTTTATACTGTCATTACTTTCATTATTTGGGGAGATGATAAAGAAACTGGATTTTGGATTGGATGGGTATTTGGATTAATTGCAACGGGAGTTACGACAGCAATGCCATATTTGATGGTAAAAAGTGGAAAAGAAGTAAAATCAATTTTAGATGGATTTTCAGTACACTTTGTAACATTATGTTATTTTGGAGCAGCACTAGTTTTAGGATTATTATGTATGATTTTAAATGATAATGCTGTCACATTACAAATTATTTTACAAGTTATATTACATGCAGCATACGCATTCTTTATGATTGCTTCATTCATGGGAAAAAATATTATTTCTGGAATAGAGAAAGAACAAAAAGAAAAAGTATATTTTGTAAAATCTATTGCTGCTGACTTAGGTTTAGTTGCTGGAAAGGTACAAGATCCAGAATTAAAGAAAAAAGTAGAAAAAATTGCTGAGATTGCTAGATTTAGTGATCCAATGAGTAACCAAACATTAGCTGGTTTGGAAGCAACAATTTCTACAAAAGTAGAAGAATTAAAAGATGCAGTTGCTGATGGTAAATCTATAGAAGAAATTGGGGCAATTGTTGATAGAATTGAAGAAAAATTCTTAGAAAGAAATGAAAAATGTAAATTGTTGAAATAGAGATTAAAAACATAAAAAAATCCTAAAAAGTGTTGACTTTTTAGGATTTTTTTTTGTATAATCTTATTGTTGCAAAATTTATGAAATGCAACAATATTTTATTACACATGTATATCTAGTTTAAGGCTGGTGCTTGAAAAATAGTAGTCTTAAGCGTTTTAACAATATACAGAGGGTAAAAACAAAATCAAGGAGGAATAAAAATGGCAGTAGTTGCAATGAAACAATTACTAGAAGCTGGTGTTCATTTTGGACATCAAACTAGAAGATGGGATCCAAAAATGGCTGAATACATTTTCCAAGCTAGAAATGGTATCCACATTATCGATTTACAAAAAACATCAAAAAAATTAGACGAAGCATATAACTTCGTAAGAGAGAAAGCAGAAGAGGGAAAAACAGTTCTTTTTGTAGGAACTAAAAAACAAGCTCAAGAATGTATTAAAGAAGCTGCTGAAAAATGTGGTATGTACTATGTTGACCAAAGATGGTTAGGTGGTATGTTAACTAACTTTAATACAATTCAAGGAAGAATTAAAAGATTAGAAGACTTAGAAAGAATGCAAGAAGATGGAACTTTCGAAGTATTACCTAAAAAAGAAGTAATTCTTTTAAAGAAAGAAATGGAAAAATTACAAAAAAATCTTGGTGGAATTAAAGATATGAAAGAAATTCCAGGAGTTATGTTTGTAGTAGATCCTAAGAAAGAGCATATTGCAGTTCTTGAAGCACATAAATTAGGAATTCCAGTAGTTGGTTTAGTAGATACTAACTGCAATCCAGAAGAAGTAGATTATGCTATTCCTGGAAATGATGATGCTATTCGTGCTGTTAAATTAATTGCTGATTGCATCGCAAATGCAGTTATCGAAGGAAGACAAGGTGAAGATGCTGAAGTTACTACATCTGAAGAAGAAATGGAAGTTGAAGCAGAAGCTACAGAACCAGAATCAATGGAAGAAGTTGTAGCTGAGGAAGAAGAAAATTCTGAAGAAGAATAATTTTAAGTTTTATATACAATTAATTAATTTTATATAAAACGATAGGAGGTATAGTAAAATGATTACTGCAAGTATGGTAAAAGAGTTAAGAGATAAAACTGGTGCAGGAATGATGGATTGCAAAAAAGTTTTAACTGAAGCTGATGGAGATATGGAAAAAGCTGCAGAACTTTTAAGAGAAAGAGGAATTGCTAAGGCTGGAAAGAAAGCTGGAAGAATTGCTGCTGAAGGTTTAGTAGCTACTTGTGTATCAGCTGACAAGAAAGTTGGAGCAATTGTTGAAGTAAATGCTGAGACTGATTTCGTTGCTAAAAATGAAGAATTCAGAACATTTGTTAATGATGTAGCTAAAATAGTAGCTGATAATAATCCAGTAAATGTTGAAGGATTACTTGCTACAAAATATTTAGATACAGATAAAACTGTTGATGAAGTATTAAAAGATAAAATCTATACAATTGGAGAAAATATGACAATCAGAAGATTTGATAGATTTGAAACAGAAGGATTAATCGAAAGCTATATTCATGGAGATGGAAAAATCGCTGTTTTAGTTGATATGGCTAAAGGTGATTCAGTTGTTGCAAAAGATGTTTGTATGCAAATTGCAGCAGCAAGACCTGAATTTGTAAGAGATAACGAAGTACCTGAAGAAAGAGTTGCTAAAGAGATGGAAATCTTAAAAGCACAAGCTATGAATGAAGGAAAACCTGCTGAAATAGCTGAAAAAATGGTACAAGGAAGAATCGGAAAATTCTATGCAGAAATTTGTTTAGTTGATCAACCATTTGTTAAAGATGGAAATCAAAAAGTTTCTGATATGTTAAAAGCTAACAATGCTGAAGTAACTAGATTTGTAAGATTTGAAAAAGGTGAAGGAATCGAGAAGAAAGAAGAGAACTTTGCTGAAGAAGTTATGAAACAATTACAATAAGATATTGTTTAAAATAAAAGAAGCGCTTTACAGAGCGCTTCTTTTTGTATATAATGAGAACGAAAATAAATTGCAAATATTAGAGGATTAAAAAGGAGAAAAAAATGAAATATCCAGAAAAATTGAAAGTTGGAGATACGATAGGAGTAACAGCTCCATCTTGTGGAATGAGAGACGAAATTGAGATATTGCGCTTTGAAAATGCTATTAAAAATTTAGAACAATTAGGGTATCATGTGAAAACAACTCCAAATTGTTTAACAAATTTTAAAGGAAGAAGTAGTTATGCAGAACAAAGAGTAAAGGAGTTTATGGAACTATATCGTAATCCTGAGGTGAAAGCGATTATTTTCTTGGGAGGTGGAGATTTTGCTTGTGAGATGTTAGAAAAATTAGATTTTGATGAGATTTCAAAATTGCCTCCAAAATGGATTCAAGGATATTCGGATTGTACTAATTTAACATTGACTTTTAATATTTTGGCAGATATTGCTTCTATTTATGGCCCAACATTTAAATCTTATGGAATGAAAAATTTACATCCAAGTTTATTAAATGCAATTCGATTAATGCAGAAAGAAGAATTTGTGCAAGAGTCTTATGAAAAATGTGAAAAAGTTGATAAAGACGGAGAAGAGACAGAAGAAATAGATCCATATTATGAATATAATTTGGTGGAGAAGGTTAGTTGGAAAAATTTAAAGCAGGAGGAAGAGATCCATTTTCAAGGAAGAGCAATTGGTGGATGCATTGATTTGATTCGAGAAGTAATTATAGGTAGTAATTTTGACAAATTAAAAGAATACTGTGAAAAATATAAAGAAGATGGAATTATTTGGATTTTAGAAGAATATGAAGGAAATACACCAGAGGTTTATAGAACTCTTTGGAGAATGAAAAATATGGGGCTTTTTGAACATTGCAAAGGAATTGTTTTTGGAAGACCATTAATGATAAGAGAAGATTATGAAATTTCTTTTGAAGAGGCTGTTTATGATTCGATTAGTGATTTAGATATTCCAATTATATTAGATGCAGATATTGGACATTTAGCTCCACAAATTCCGATTGTAACTGGAAGTATTTTAGAAGTAACTTCAAAAAATGGAAAAGGTTCCATCAAAAATTTATATATCTTTTGAGTTTTTTTGTTATGTGTATTGACTTTTTTGACACTTAATATATAATAATGATAGTTTGAAATATTAAAAATTATTGAGAGGTAAATATATGGTAGATGTTGTTTTAGGGGGATTTTTTGGAGATGAAGGAAAAGGTAAAGTAGTTGAATATTTAGCTAAAAATGCGGATATAGTTGTTAGGTGTACAGGAGGAAGTAATACAGGAAATTCTATTACAATTAATGATAAAAAATATACGTTAAGAATGATTCCAGTAGCAATCCTAAATTCTAATGTAACAGCTGTAATAGGAAATGGTGTTGCAGTTGATCCAAAAATCCTAGTAAATGAAATGAATCTATTAAAAAATAATGGATATAGTATAGATAATTTAAAAATAAGCGAAAAAGCTCATATTATTATGCCATATCATATTAAAATAGACATATTGCAAGAAGAATTGAGAGGAAACGATAAAATAGGAACAACTTTATGTGGGGTAGGGCCAGCAAATTCAGATAAAGCAAATCGTTTTGGAATTAGAGTCCAAGATTTTATTGCTACTAGGTTTGCAAAAATGGCAAGAAGAAATATAGAGGATAAAAATAAATATCTGGCTCTTTATGAAAAAGAAGGATTAGAATCAGATAAAGTAATTGAAGAATATACAGAATATGCAAAGCAAATTGCTCCATATGTTTGTGATACAGTAAACTTTTTAAATGATGCCGTAAAACAAAACAAGAGAATTATTTGTGAAGGTTCTCAAGCAGCACTTTTAGATATAGATTTAGGAACATACCCATATGTAACATCTTCAGATACGACTATTGGTGGAATCTTAAATGGAACAGGATTAAACCATAAACAATTAGGAGAAATTTATGGAGTTGTAAAAGCATATTCTTCTCGTGATGGAGAAGGACCATTTTTAACAGAAGAAATAGATAATGAAGAATTAGCTAATAAAATAAGAGAATTAGGTCGTGAATATGGAAGCATTACTAAAAGGCCTAGAAGATGTGGATGGCTTGATTTAAATGCTTTGAAATATGCAGTTCAAATCAATGGTATTACAGCTTTAGCATTAAATCATTTGGATGTTGTTGGCAAATTAAAAACAATTAAGCTTTGTGTTGCTTATAAATATGACGGAAAAGTAACAACAAAATTTTCTAGTAATCCAAGCTATCTTGCAAAATGTGAACCAATTTATGAAGAATTTGAGGGAAATTTTGAAGATGTATTAGAAGCGGATGCCAGAGAAGATTTGTGTGAGCAAGCACAAAGGTATTTGAATAGAATAGAAGAGGTTGTTGGAATTCCAGTAAAATTTATTGGAATTGGCTCAGAGAACGAGAATATTTTATTCAAATAAATTTAAGAGAAATTATATAAAATGTCATATATGATTTTTAAGTGAGAAATTTTTGAATTCTTTTTAGTCCGAAATCGAACCTTAAAAATTGATATATGACATTTTTAATAGAATGGAAAGGAAATTTTATGTTTCAATTAGCAAAAAATTTAACGAAAAAAGATGTATTTGTCATTTTTATTTGCTTTTTACTTATTTTTGCGCAAGTTTGGCTAGAACTAAAGATGCCAGATTATATGTCAGAAATAACAAGATTAGTGCAAACAGAGCGGAAGTAAAATGGAAGATATCTTAAAAAATGGCGGATACATGATGGCTTGCGCTTTAACAAGTTTGGCATCTAGTGTAATTGTAGGATATTTAGTATCTAATGTATCTGCAAGATTTTCGTTTTCAGTTAGAAAAAAATTATTTTCTAAAGTAGAAGAGTTGTCTACGGCAGAAGTAAAGCAATTTTCAACAAGTAGTTTAATTACAAGAACAACAAATGATATTACCCAAATTCAAATGTTCATTGCGATGGGGTTACAAATGTTAATAAAAGCTCCTATTAATGCAGTCTGGGCAGTAACTAAAATTTTAAATAAAAGCTGGCAATGGAGTGCAGTAACAGGGGCAGGAGTATTTCTTTTATTTGTTACAATTATTTTCTTAGTAAGAATTGTGATTCCTAGGTTTAAGATTGTTCAGAAATTAACCGATAGATTAAATGGAGTTGCTAGAGAAAATTTAACCGGAATTAGAGTTGTTAGAGCTTTTAATGCGGAAAATTATCAGGAAAATAAATTTGAAGATGTGAATAACGAGTTAACAGATACGCAAATTTTTAATCAAAAGGCATTGGCTGTTTTATCCCCAATTATGTATTTAGTGATGTATTTCTTAACACTTGGAATTTACTTTATTGGAGCCTTTTTAATTAAAGAGGCAGTGATGGTTGATAAAATTGGACTATTTGGCGATATGGTTGTATTCAGTTCTTATGGAATGCAAGTTATCATGTCTTTCTTGATGCTTGCTATGATTTTCATGATTCTTCCTCGTGCGAAAGTATCTGTAGATCGTATCAATGAAGTGTTAGATACAAAAGTTTCTATTCAAGATGGAAAAATCGATGGAAATACAGCAAATGAAATTGGAACAGTAGAGTTTAAGAATGTTTCTTTTAAATATCCAGATGCAGAGGAGTATTTATTAAAAGATATTTCTTTCAAAGCAAATAAAGGGGAAACAGTGGCGTTTATTGGCTCAACTGGTTCTGGAAAATCTACGTTAATTAACTTAATTCCTAGATTTTATGACGCAACAGATGGCGAGATTTTAGTAGATGGAATAAATGTCAAAGATTATCGTTTAGATACTCTATATAATAAATTGGGCTATATTCCTCAAAAAGCTGTCATTTTTGATGGAAGTGTTAACTTCAATGTTTCTTATGGAGAAAGTAACAATAAGGAAAAATCTGAAGAGCTAATTCAAAAAGCGATTGAAGTAGCACAAGCAAAAGAGTTTGTTGAGAAAATGGATGGGCAATATGAAACACATATTGCATCAGGCGGAACAAATGTATCTGGTGGTCAAAAGCAGAGGTTAGCTATTGCAAGAGCAGTTGCAAGAGAACCAGAAATTTATATTTTTGATGATTCTTTTTCAGCATTGGATTATAAGACAGATAGTTTACTTCGTAAAGAGTTAAAGCAATATACCAAAGATGCAACGTCTCTAATTGTTGCGCAAAGAATAGGAACTATTATGAATGCAGATAAAATTATTGTTCTAGATGAAGGAACTATAGTTGGTCAAGGAAAACATAAAGAATTGCTAGAAACTTGTGAAGTTTACAAACAAATTGCTTTATCACAATTGTCAAAGGAGGAATTGGAAAATGCGGAATAGAAGAAGATAGACCAAGAAATAATCCTCCAAGACGTGGACCAATGGGAAGAGGAAGAGGACCTGTAGAAAAACCAAAGAACTTTAAGACAGCCATAAAAAGATTATTCAAAGAATTAGCTAGTTTTCGAGTACTAATTGTTATTTCCTTAATTTTAGCAATGGCTGGTTCTGTAATCTCTATTATGGCACCAGATAAATTAAAAGATTTAGCAAATGAGATTCAAGAAGGAATTGCTGTGAACCAAGATAACCTTCAAATAGTCATGGCAAACTTAGCAAATCTCCAAACAGGAAAAATTTCTGAGTATGAAATTGATGGTGTTACAATTACGGTGGAAGATCAAATGGAGGTTGCTGAAAAAATGGCTACTTTAACGGATTCTAATGATGCAGAAGCTTTTTATAAAATAATTGATGAGCTTCCTGAATCTGTTCAAAAAGTTATAAAGCCCAAAATGGATATGAATGCAATCAAAATAATTGCATTAACTTTAGCAATTATGTATGTTATTAGTGCAATCTTTAATTTCATTGAATCAATTGCAATGACAGAGGTTTCTAATAATTTTGCTAGAAAATTAAGAAACAATATTTCTATAAAGATTAATAAATTACCTTTAAAATATTTTGACAAACATCAGACAGGTGATATTTTGTCACGTGTAACAAATGATGTTGATACAATTGCTCAAAGTACGAACCAATCTTTATCAACATTAGTGAGTAGCGTGACTTTGTTTTTGGGAACATTATTTATGATGTTTAAAACCAACTGGATATTAGCTTTAACTGCTATTGGAGCAAGTTTTATTGGATTTATATTCATGTTTGCAATCTTGAGTAGAGCTCAAAAGTATTTTACAGCAAGACAAAGAGAATTGGGAAATTTGAATGCACATATTGAAGAAGTCTATTCAGGATTAAATGTTGTTAAAGTTTATAATGGTAAAAAAATAGCTGATGAGAAGTTTGACAAGTATAATAAAGCTGTTTATGAAGCTAATCGAAAAAGTCAATTTTTAGGTGGAATGATGCCTAACTTAATGAACTTTATTGGAAATTTCGGTTATGTTGCAGTTTGTATTGTGGGAGCAATTTTAACAATGAAAGACATGATTTCTTTTGGAGTAATTGTAGCATTTATTACATATGTTAGATTATTCACATCTCCATTGTCTCAAATTGCACAAGCAATGAATTCGCTTCAATCTTCAGCAGCAGCTTCTGAAAGAGTTTTTGAGTTTTTGGACGAAGAAGAAATGTCTTCTCAAGAAGGAATTGCCAAAAAGTTAAATAAAGAAGAAGTAAAAGGAAAAATTGAATTTGAAAATGTTATTTTCAAATATGATGGAAATGATAAACCAACGATTAATGGATTTTCAGCCCAAGCAGAACCAGGTCAAAAAATTGCAATTGTAGGACCGACAGGAGCTGGAAAAACAACAATGGTAAATCTATTGATGAAATTCTATGATATTGATTCTGGAGATATTAAAATTGATGGCGTATCTACAAAAGAACTATCAAGAGAAAATATCCATCAGTTATTTACAATGGTTTTGCAAGATACATGGTTATTTGATGGAACTGTCAAAGAAAATATTGTTTATAATATGAAAAATGTTTCTGACGAGAGAATTAAACAAGTTTGTAAAAACGTTGGAATAAGCCATTTTATCAAAACACTACCAAAAGGATATGATAGTAAATTATCAGATAATGATAGTGTGTCAAGCGGACAAAGACAACTTTTAACAATTGCTAGAGGTATGATAGAAGACGCTCCATTTCTAATTTTAGATGAAGCAACTTCTAATGTTGATACAAGAACAGAAGAGCTTGTACAAGTTGCTATGGATCAATTAATGGTGGGAAAAACATCTTTTATTATTGCACATAGATTGTCAACAATTAAAAACGCAGACTTGATTTTAGTAATGAATAATGGTAATATTATAGAGCAAGGAAATCATGAAGAATTGATGAATCAAAATGGATTCTATGCTGAACTTTATAATTCTCAATTCCAAATGTGAACACGAGGAACACTCTTGAAAGTTCAAAGAAGAATGCGGAAGACAGCCTTAAAAGTAGAAATGAAGAAAGCAGATTAATAATGAAAAAATTATGGAATTGGTGCTGGGATATGTACCGTAAATATAAAGAAATTGTCAATTATTTAATTGTAGGAGGATTGACAACACTTTTAGCTCTAGCGGTTTATTATGGAAGTGTTTTAACCTTTTTAAATCCAGAAAACAAAATTGAGCTACAAATTGCAAATATTTTATCATGGATAGCAGGTGTGATTTTTGCTTATTTTACGAATCGAAAATTTGTATTTGAAAGCAAAGAAAAGAATCGAATTAAAGAGGCTGGAAAATTTGCTGGTTCTAGGGTAATTACCTTGCTACTAGATATGCTAATGATGTATCTGTTTGTTACCAAATTAAAATGGAATGACAAAATTATGAAACTAGTTTCAACAGTTATAACTACAATTGCCAATTATGTATTTAGTAAATTATTTGTATTTAAGAAGAAAAAAGAGGAAAAAGTTGAAGAGTAAAATTTTTGATTTTTAAAAAAATATTTTTCAATATTAGATATGATTGTTTGTATACTCCTTGCATTCTTATTTGCAGTTTCACCATTATATCAAAACGATTTTGAATATATATTAAGATGGGATATTAATATTCTAGTCAGATTTTTGATTTGTCTTACTGTATTTTCAATATGTACAATTTGTATTAGAATGGTTATTGAGAAAATTGCGATAAAGGAAGAGAAATCTCAATTAGATAAGTTATTTGAAGCAAAGAATAGTATTTTTGTGATTACACTTATTTTATTAATTTGCTGGCTTCCAGTAATTGGAATTTTATATCCAGGAAGCTTAAATAACGATGGATGGGGGCAAATTAGGCAAGTAGGTTACAAATTGTATACCAATCAACATCCGATGTTTGATACATTAGTGATGGCAGGATTTATTTATTATTTAGCACATTTGTGGAATGGTAAATGGCAATTAGCAATCTTTACTTATACAATTATTCAAACAATTATCATGAGTTTTGTTTTAGCTTATACCTTGACATATTCTAAGAAGAAATTAAAGGTCAATAGTAAGATATTGTTTTGCATTTTGATAATTTATGGGGTGTTTCCTATTTTTCCCGGAACAGTACAAGCTATTTCGAAAGATACATTATTCTCGTGGGTATATGTGTTATTTTTAGTTAATTTCTTAGAAATGATAAGAACAAAAATGACATGTTTAGAGAGGAAAAGAAATATAATCTATACGATTATCTTATCTATTTTATGTGCTTTTACTAAAAGAATAGGAATATATGTCGTATTAGCATCTTTTTTCATATTATTAACCAATATCAAGTCATGGAAAAATATTAGTTTTATTGTTATTGTCATGTTTATTTTTATGATATTTTTAGACATCGTTAATCAATATTTTTCAATCTTCCATATTCTTAAAATTGGAAAAGAGGGGAAATATTCCTTATTTTTTCAACATACGGCAAGATATTCTAAATATTATGAAAACGAGGTAACTTAAGAAGAAAAAGATACGATTAATAAAGTATTGAAATATGATACTTTAGTTGCAAATTATAATCCATTAAATTCAGATAATTTAATGGATAATCATGTAAGAGGTAGTAGTAGCAAGGATTATATAGAATGGCTAAAGGTCTGGGCTAAGCAAGGGCTAAAACACCCTAAAGTTTATATAGAAGCTACTTTAGCCATGACAAGTGGATGGTTTTCGATAAAAGAATATAAACCTTTAATGAATATGGATTGGCATGATCAACTAGATAAAGATATTATTCCTGAAGAAACGGTTCAAAGGCCTCAAGCCAATCGAAATCTTGCTAATTGGTTACAGAAAAAATATGATGAGTTAGCAAAAATCCCAATACTGGACATTGTTTTATCATTTGGGTTTATTGCTTCAATTGTTCCTGCATTTGCTTTTACAACAACGATTAAATATAGAAAAAATCAAAATAATGAAAAAGTATGGGTTGGAAGTATACCAACAGTAATATCTGTTGTTCTAGGATGTTGGATGGCTCCAGTATCAGAGCAGATAGAAGGTATTCGTTATTTATATCCAATTGTACTTACAAATATGATTTTAATATTATGGTGTATATACTGTGAAAAACAAAAAATATAGGAGGAAAAAATTATGGGAAGAAACATTAATCAAAGCGAGGGTATTGCAAGATTCTTAGGAGTAGTAATTAGACTTTTAATTATAGCAGCTGTTATTTATGGAATTTACTATTTTGTTAATAAGAATCGTGTAATTGAAAATATCAAAGCAAAATCAGAAAAAACAATTGAAGAACTTACAGAATGTAAATTTAGTGAAATTAACTATATTAATACAGACACAGAGAAAAATATTTCAGTTGAAGAATTTACAAACAAATATAAAGATAAAAAATATAAATCTGTAAGCGATATGAAAAAATTATCTGAAGATGGAAATGTGACATATTATGTGTATAGCCCAAATAATACATATGAGTACAAATTATTCGATTTAGGAGATGGATACATCAAAATTGTAAAAGATAGCGCAACTCTATACAAAGAAGTAGAATAGAAAAATGGGAAATGAGTCATCATTTCCCATTTTTCTTACTTTTTTGGACTTAAAATTTGTTTATCTTCAATAAATTTTTTCAATTCTTTAATTTTATCACGTAGTTTAGCTGCTTGTTCAAATTCCATATTTTTAGCATGTTTTAACATTTCATCTGTTAATCTAGAAACAACTTGTTCTAATGTTTCATCAGGTCTAATATCATATTCTGACTTAATGTCATCTGTGATAGTAGCTTTAATCGTATCTCTAACAGATTTGCGAATTGTCTGAGGTGTAATGCCATGAGCTTTATTATATTCCTCTTGAATCTGTCTACGACGGTTTGTTTCAGTGATTGCTTTATCCATAGAGTCTGTTAGCTCATCAGCATACATGATAACTTTTCCCTCCGTATTACGAGCAGCTCTACCAATTGTTTGAATTAAAGAACGTTCAGAACGTAGAAATCCTTCTTTATCAGCATCTAAGATGGCAACTAAAGAAACTTCTGGAATGTCTAAGCCTTCTCTTAAAAGGTTAATTCCAACTAAAACATCAAATTCTCCAATTCTTAAGTCGCGAATGATTTCCATTCTTTCCAAAGCTTTTGTTTCAGAGTGCATATATTTTACTCTGATTCCGGCTTCTCTTAGGTAAGCGGTTAAGTCTTCTGCCATTTTTTTTGTTAAAGTTGTTACTAAAACTCTTTCCTGTTTTTCTACTCTTTCATGAATTTGGTCAATTAAATCATCAATTTGATTTTCGGTTGGTTTGACTTCAATTTTTGGATCTAAAAGGCCAGTAGGACGAATAATTTGCTCTACAACGTTATTTTGGGCATGTTTTTTTTCATAATCTGCAGGAGTAGCACTAACGAAAATTACTTGGTGAATTCTTTCTTCAAATTCTTCAAATTTTAAAGGTCTATTATCAAAAGCAGAAGGTAATCTAAATCCATAGTTTACTAAAGACTCTTTTCTTGCTCTATCACCATTATACATAGCTCTCACTTGAGGAATTGTAGCATGTGATTCATCGATTAAAAGTAAGAAATCATCTGGAAAATAATCAAATAGAGTATAAGGGGGAGAACCAGCTGGTCTGCCACTAATATGTCTAGAATAATTTTCAATTCCCTGACAAAATCCAGTTTCTTTTAGCATTTCAATATCGAAATTTGTTCTTTCTTCAATTCTTTGCGCTTCAATTAACTTTTTGTTTTCTGTAAAAAATTTGACGCGTTCTTCCATTTCTTCTTCAATTGTAATTAAAGCACGTTCCATTTTATCTTTTGTTGTAACATAATGAGAGTTAGGGTAGACCATAATATGATTTCTAATACTTATTGTTTTACCAGTTAAAGGATTTATTTCATAAATATTTTCAACAGTATCACCCCAAAATTCAACACGAATTGCTTTTTCTTCTTCATTAGAAGGATAAATTTCTAGAATATCACCTTTTGCTCTGAAAGTTCCTCTTTTAAAATCCATTTCGTTTCTAGAATATTGCATATTTACTAATTTTTTCATAACTTCATTTCTAGATTTTTCCATTCCAGGACGAAGTGAAACAATCATATTTTCATAATCAATAGGGTCGCCAAGTCCGGTAAATACAAGAAACAGAGGCAATAATAATAACATCTCTTGTTTCAAATAAAGAAGCAGTGGCAGAATGGCGAAGTTTATCAATTTCATCATTAACAGAAGAATCTTTTTCAATATAAGTATCTGATTGTGCAATATAGGCTTCTGGTTGATAATAATCATAATAAGAAACGAAATACTCTACATTGTTTTCTGGAAAAAATTCCTTGAATTCGGAGTAAAGTTGTCCTGCTAAAGTTTTATTGTGGGCTAAAACTAAAGTTGGTTTTTGCACTTTTTGAATAATATTTGCCATTGTAAAAGTTTTTCCGAGACCCTGTTACTCCGAGCAAAGTCTGAAATTTTTTGCCTTCTAAAATTCCATTTGATAAGTATTCAATTGCTTTAGGTTGGTCGCCAGTAGGTGTATATTCTGATTTTAAATGAAACATATAGCCTCCTTTTGAAATCTATCTATAATAAATTACATTTTTAACTAATATATTTTACCATGATATAGTAGAAAATACAAGGTAAACTTTTTTATGATAGCTATTGTCAAAAGAAATGTTTTTTGATAAACTACTAATAATAATCAAAAACAAGGAAAAGGAAGAACTTAAAATGGATAAAAAACCAATTGGTATGTTTGACTCAGGAGTGGGCGGACTAACCGTATATAAAGAAGTAAAAAATAAGATGCCAAATGAAAAGATTATTTATTTAGGAGATACAATAAATTTCCCTTATGGATCAAAATCAAAAGAATCTATTATCGAGTTATCTAAGAAATGTGTGGAGTTTTTACTTTCTAAAAACGTGAAAATGATTATTATTGCTTGTGGAACTGCAACAAGTCAAGCATTGGAAGAATTACAAAAAATGTATGATATTCCAATTATAGGAATCATAAATCCAACAGTAACATATGTAACGGAAAGAGGTTTTAAGGATATTGGGGTTATTGCAACAAGAGGAACAATTAGAAGCAATTCTTGGGAGAAGAAAATCAAAGAGAAAAATCCACAAATTAATGTTTATAATCAAGAATGTCCATTGTTAGCACCAATGGCAGAAGAAGGATGGACAGAAAATCAAATTGCAGAATTAGTGATAAAAGAATACTTAAAAGATTTTCATGGAAAAAAGATGGATGCTTTAATATTAGGATGCACACATTATCCATTATATGAAAACATTATTAAGCAAGAATTACCAAATGTTGAGATTATTAATACTGGAACAAGGATTGTTGAATTTATTGAAAAGTCTGATTTTTTTGAAAAACAAACTTTGAATGAAGTAGAGAAAGATGAAATTTATTTAACAGATACAGAATGTAATTTTTTAAATGTAGCCAAAAATATCTTAAAACAAGATGTAGAAATAAGAAGTATCAATAAAAATTAGCAAATATTTTTAGAATTGTAGATTATACTAATAGAAGAAACGAAAAAAACTGAAAATTAGCTTGAAATATCATAAATATGATGTTATAATAGATATGTGAATTTATAATAAACGGAGGAAAAGGTGTTGACAAAGATTAATTCTGTAGTAAACACTGGATTTAATGAACAAGCTTTAATAAATCCAATTTATGAAGAAAAATCCATTTCAATCTTTGCAAAATTAATAATAAGAGTGGTTGATATTATAGGTGCTTTAGTTGGAATTCTTTTATTGATACCAATTAGTATTTACAGCTTAGCAAATAATATTCGTACGAAAAGAGAAGGACCACTATTTTATACGCAAAAAAGAATAGGAAAAGGTGGAAAAATATTCAAATTATATAAATTAAATACAGATGCTCCAATTTCGGAGTTTGCCCAATTTATTAATATTTTATTTGGACAAATGACATTAGTTGGGCCTAGACCTTATACAACAGAAGAAATTCCAAAGATGGGTCCTTATTATGATGTTATTATTAAAGCAAAACCTGGTTTAACAGGGGTTTATCAGATATCTGGTAAAAGAAGAATTACCTTTGCAGAACGTTTAGATTTAGATTTACATTATTTATTTGATCATTCTTTAAAATTAAATTTGAAAATTTTATTAATTACAATTTTTATCACAGCAAGACAAGATAAACAAGATTTTTATAATGAAGTGATTTATACAACAACTCCAGAAGAAACTTATACAGCTTATGTAATTAATAAAGTAACATTATTTTTTAAGAGAATTATTGATATTATCGGAAGTTTAGTAGGAATTGTATTTTTAATTCCAATTACTTTAATAGTAGGATTTATTAATTTGATTTTTGGCGAAAATGGACCTTTATTTTATACACAAGAAAGAATTGGAAAAGATGGCCAAAAGTTTAAAATGTATAAATATAGATCAATGGTTGTTGATGCTGATGAAAAATTGAAAAAAATCTTAGAAGAAGACGATGAATTAAGAAAAGAATTCTTAGAAACAAGAAAACTACAAAAAGATCCTCGTATTACCAAAATTGGAAGATTTCTAAGAAAAACAAGTTTAGATGAATTTCCACAATTCATTAATGTTTTAAAGGGTGATATGAGTTTAGTTGGACCTAGAGCTGTAGTAGATGATGAGATTGAATTATTTGGAGAACAAAAAGATAAATTTTTATCTGTAAAACCAGGAATTACAGGATATTGGGCAGCTAATGGAAGAAGCAATACAACATATGAGGAAAGAGTAGAAATGGAAGTTTACTATGTAGATCATATGTCATTATTACTTGATATTAAGATTTTATTTAAAACAGTATTATCTGTTGTAAAAAGAGAAGGAGCAGTTTAGAATAGAATACGAAATATTACAGCAAGTAAGTTTTATATTACTTGCTGTTTCAGTATTTTAAGAAGATAAGGAGTATTATTTGGAGCATTATATTGATTTAAAAAATAAAACAGAATATGATAAAATAAACCAAGTAGCTGAAATCCTAAAGCAAGGTGGAGTCGTTGTATTTCCTACAGAGACTGTTTATGGAATCGGAGCAGATTGTTTTAATTCTGAAGCTGTAGAAAGAATCTATGAAATAAAAAATAGGTCAAGAGAAAAAGCAATTAGTGTTTTAATTAGCAATTTAGAAATGGTAGATGATTTAGCAATTGATATTTCAAAAGAAGAAAGAAAAATAATGAAGAAGTTTTTTCCAGGGCCACTTACGATTATTTTAAAAAAATCAAATAAAGTATCAAATATTGTAACTGCTGGAAAAGATACAGTGGGCGTAAGAATGCCAGAAAATGAGATTGCATTGAAATTAATTGAACTAGTTGGAAGACCTCTTGCTACACCTAGTGCAAATCTTTCTGGAGAACCTAGTGGAATTGAATTAAATCAAATTATGAAGTCATTTGGGGAAAAAGTAGATTACTATATTGATGGAGGAAAAAGCAAGTTTGCAACGCCATCTACAATTGTAAAATTGGAAAATGGAGAAATACAGATATTACGAGAAGGAGTTATCACAAAAGAAGATATAGAAAAAGTTTTAGAGGAAGTAGATTAATGGAAAAGAGAGATACAAAAAAATCAATTAGAAATCTATTGTTGTTTATTTTATTGATTTTTATTACATTTTATATTATTTTTAAAGATCAGAATCCTAATGAAATATTAAAATTATTGAGAAGTGTAGATAAGAAATTTGTATTAATTGCAGTTGGTTTTATGTTCCTATATTTCATGTGTGAAACAATTAATGTAACTAGAACATTAAAAGAATTAGGGGAAAAATCCACTTTTTTTCGAAATTTTAGATATACACTGATTGGTTTCTTCTTTAGTTCTATTACTCCTGCTGCGTCTGGTGGTCAACCAATGGAGATTTATTATATGAGCAGAGATGGTTTAAATGTTGCTAATTCTACACTTGCTCTATTGATTAATTTAACTTCAATGCAGATTGCTACTATTTCTATTGGAATTATTAGTGTTATCTTTAATTTTCAATATATGAATGTTGCCCTAATTATCTTTTTTATCATTGGCATTTTATTGAATGCTAGTGCTTTGGCTCTTTTAATTATTTCGATATGTTCTAAAAGAGTAACGAATTGGTTAATTGGCGTAGCAATTAAAATTATGAATTTCTTTAAAGTAAAAAATATGGAGAAAAAGCAAGAATGGATTAATTCTGAACTTGCCAAATATCAAGCAAACGCTGTTTATGTAAAAACACATAAAAAGATGATTTTCAAAACCATTTTAACAACTTATATTCAATTTTTAATTTATTATAGTGTTCCATATTGGATTTATCGTTCATTTGGCTATAATCAATGCAATATTTTTGAAGTATTATCAATGCAAGCTGTATTATTTGCAACTGTTTCTGGAATTCCTTCTCCTGGAGCAGTAGGCGTTAGTGAAGGTGGATTTCTAGAATTATTTAAAAAGTTTTATCCAAAGGAACAAATTGCAAGTAGTATGCTATTATGTAGAGGAGTAAATTTTTATTTATTCGTAATTATCAGTTTAATCATTGTTATGATTAGTTCATTTAGAGATAAGAGAAGAGAGAATATTTCTTCAAAAGATAAAACACAAGAAGGAATGGAATAATGGAAAGATATGAAGAAATAGAGAAAACAATTACAAAGTCATATAGAAAAGAGATTTGGAAAAGATTTATCCAAGGAATTAGTGAATTTCAAATGGTAAATGAAGGTGATAAAATTGCAGTATGTATTTCTGGAGGAAAAGATTCTTTCCTAATGGCAAAATGTTTTCAAGAATTAAAAAGACATAGAAAAGTAAATTTTGATTTGGAATTCATTGTGATGAATCCAGGATATAGTCCTAAGAATGAGCAAATGATTTTAGAAAATGCAAAGATTTTAAATATTCCAATTACAATGTTCCATACAGAAATTTTCGATACAGTTGCACATATTGAGGAACATCCTTGCTATTTGTGTGCTAGGATGAGAAGAGGATATCTATATGAAAAAGCAAAATCTTTGGGATGTAATAAAATTGCTTTAGGACATCATTTTAATGATGTCATTGAAACTGTTTTAATGGGCATGTTTTATGGAGCTCAAACGCAAACAATGATGCCTAAAGTAAAAAGTACATCACATCCAGGAATGGAACTGATTCGTCCGATGTATTATGTGAGAGAAGAAGATATTATTCGATGGAAAAAGAGAAATGATTTGGAGTTTTTGAACTGTGCATGTAGGTTTACAGAAGAAAATTATAAGGATGCTAATGATCCAGGAGAATCTAAAAGAAGAGAGATGAAGCTTTTAATCAAAGATTTAAAGAAAAAATATGATAATATTGATATTAATATTTTTAGAAGTATGCAAAATGTGAATTTAGACACTTTGATTTCTTATACCAAAAGAGGAGAAGTACATCATTTCTTAGATGATTATGATAAAAAATAAAAAACAAAAGCGGAGTTGGATTACCATCTCCGTTTTTGTTTTATAAATTTTTTATGGATTATACAAAAGTGTAATTCTTTTTCCGTCAACTTTAATGAATTTTTCTTCTTTTAGAGATTTTAGCTCGCGAAACATGGCAGATCGATTTATTGCAAGATAGTCTGCGAGCTGCGCAAAATTATTTTGCATATAAATAAATTTAGATCTTGTTTTGAGATATTCATACTCAAAATAAGCCAGAAGTTTTTCACGAATAGTCTTTTTGGTTAGAATACGAATCCTATCGTTTCTGTCTCGTAACTTTGTATGAACAATATCAAATAAATTATGAAGAAAGATATTATAATAAATATGATTGGTATTCTGTAAATCAATTACTCGGGTGTAGTCAAAAACCGCAATTTTAGTATCTGGAGCAGTTGCACGTATTTGACAATCCTGATCGTTCATATCAGAAATAGCAGTCCCAAAAACACTCTCCCTGGCTAGTTCTTCAATTAAATTCTCGTCGCCATTGTAGTTTATTTCAATCATGTTACAAGCCCCCTCGAGAACAATACATATCATATTCTTATCTCTAATTGTCTGTAAGATTTCCTCATTTTCATTAAATTTGTAAATATGAGCTTCTAACAATTTACATAATTTGTTTCGCTGAAGTTCAGTAATACCAGCAAATACAGAGTCCATAAAATCACCTCAAAAATATTTTAATATAATTTTAAAAAAGTTGCAAGTGCAACTTCTATTTTTTATAAATTAGTTTTTATAATCATACTAGCAAAGGAAATTAATTTATAAAAAACTTTAGCAAAAATTATCAAAAAGGGGAACAAAAGTCATGAAAATTGTAAAGAGAGATGGACATATTGTAGATTATGATCCAAGCAAAATTAAAACTGCTATTAGTAAAGCTAACGTTGAAGTTAGACCAAAAGAAAGAGCTACAAATGAAGAAATTGAAGAAATTATTAAATATATAGAAGAATTAAATAAAAAGAGAATTCTAGTAGAAGATATTCAAGATATTATTGAAGAAAAATTAATGGAATTTGGAAAGTATCCTTTAGCTAAGAAATATATTACATATCGTTATACTAGAGAATTAGTTAGAAAAGCTAATACAACTGATCAATCAATTAAAGAATTAATTGAAGGCGAAAACGAATATTGGAATAATGAAAATTCTAATAAAAATGCTACAGTTGTTACAACTCAAAGAGATTACTTAGCTGGTATTACAAGTACAGATATTACAAGAAGATTTTTATTACCAGAAGATATCGTAAAGGCACACGATGAAGGAATTATTCATTTTCATGACGCTGATTACTTTGCTCAAAATGCTCTTCATAACTGCGAATTAATTAACTTAGATGACATGCTTCAAAATGGAACAGTTATTAATGGTGTTATGATAGAGAAACCACATAGATTTTTAACAGCTGCTACAATTGCAACTCAAATTATTTTGGCTGTTACATCTTCTAGCTATGGTGGAGCAACAGTTTCATTAACTCACTTAGCACCATTTGTTAGAGCAAGTTATAATAAATATTATAAAAAATATAAAGACAATGGTTTGAAAGAGGAAGATTGCAAAAAATTTGCTGATTTAGATACAAGAAAAGAAGTTGCCGATGGTGTTCAAACATTTAATTATCAAGTAAATTCAATGACAAATACAAACGGACAAGCTCCATTTTTATCAGTAAACATGTATTTAGGTGAAACAGATGAATATAAAGATGAACTTGCTATGATTATTGAGGAATTTTTAAATCAAAGAATTCTAGGATTTAAAAATGAAAAAGGTGTATATATTACACCAGCATTCCCTAAATTATTATATGTTTTGGAAGAAGATAATATTAGAGAAGGTAGCAAATATTGGTATCTAACACAACTTGCTGCTAAATGTACTGCAAAACGTATGGTTCCAGACTATATTTCTGAAAAGAAAATGAAAGAATATAAGATTAATGAAATGGGAGAAGGAGATTGCTATCCATGTATGGGATGTAGAAGTTTCTTAACTCCTGATAGAACAATGAGTCTTGGAAATATTGCTAAAGCTAAAAATTATGTAGAAGGAAAAGGAAAATATTACGGAAGATTTAATCAAGGTGTTGTAACTTTGAATTTACCTGATGTTGCATTATCTTCAAAAGGAGATATGGATAAATTCTGGAAAATCTTTGATGAAAGATTGAATCTTTGCCATAAAGCACTTCAAATTAGACATAAGAGATTAAGCAATGCAACTTCTGATGTTGCTCCGATTTTATGGCAACATGGAGGATTGGCAAGACTTGAAAAAGGTGAATCAATACATGAATTATTACACCATGGATATTCAACAATATCTTTAGGATATGCAGGTTTATACGAATGCGTTAAATATATGACAGGTAAATCACATACAGATGGTGCTGAAGGTGAAGCATTTGGAATGGAAATTATGCAAAAATTAAATGACGCTTGTAAAACTTGGAAAGCAGATGAGGATATTGATTATTCTGTATATGGAACACCAATTGAGTCTACAACATACAAGTTTGCAAAATGCTTAAAAGAAAGATTTGGAACAGTAGAAGGAATTACTGATAGAAACTATATTACGAATTCATACCATGTTCCAGTATTTGAGGAGATTGATGCTTTTTCTAAATTAAGAATTGAAAGTAAATTCCAAAAATTAAGTCCTGGTGGAGCAATTTCTTATATCGAAACTCCAAACTTAACAAATAATATTGATGCTGTATTAGAAGTAATTCAATTTATCTATGATAATATTATGTATGCGGAATTAAATACAAAATCAGATTATTGCCAAAAATGTGGATTTGATGGAGAAATCTTACTAGATGAGAATTTTGAATGGTATTGTCCACAATGCGGAAATAGAGACCATAACACATTAAATGTTGCAAGACGTACTTGCGGATATATTGGAACAAACTTCTGGAACAAAGGAAGAACACAAGAAATTAAAGAAAGAGTGCTACATATTGATAATAAAGTTGCAACAAAATAAAATAGAAGAGAAGAGGACAACAATAAGATGAGATACAATTTGATTAGAAGTATGGATATTGCAGATGGACCTGGTATCAGGGTTTCCATCTTTATGCAAGGATGTGAATTCCATTGTAAAAATTGTTTTAATCCTGAAACTTGGGATTTTGAAAAAGGTAATGAATTTGATAGTGCTACAATTGATACAGTTTTAGATTTGTGTAAAGAAAAGGAAATCAAAGGCTTGTCTATTTTAGGGGGAGAACCAATGCATCCAAGAAATGTAGAGGCAACAACTAAACTTGCTAAGGCATTTAAAGAAAAATATCCAGAAAAAAATATTTGGATGTGGTCTGGCTTTGAATTTGATAAAGCTTTGAAAGATAAAGAAGCAATGAAATATGTGGATGTTTTAGTAGATGGACGATATGTAGATGAACTACATAATCCTAAACTAAAATGGAAAGGATCTTCAAATCAGAGAGTAATTGATGTTCAAAAGAGTTTGAACGAAGGTCAAATTGTTTTATATGATAAATAAAATGGAAAATGAGAGGGAAATGGGGACGTACCACTTTTCCCTCTTTTTTGATCTAAAAATAAAAGGGGGAAAAGTGGTACGTCCCCATTTCCCTCTCATTTCACAAAAAGAAGCTCCCTGCTTGGCGTCAGGGGGCTTTTTATTGTTTTACCAATATATGCACAGCGAGCTGTGAATCTTGCTCGGCTGGAAGTTTTAAAGTTACTTTTGGGTTGAGACGGTGATTCTCGCAAACCCAGGTTCAGATTCAGCATATACAGAGTAGCCAAATCCGCGAACTACAGTTACAATAGGAAGCATGATTTTCTTACTACTTACATAAGGAGCTACTTTTATCTTGCATTTAGTGCCTTTAGTATTGTAGTAGACTTTAGATCCTTTTGCGAACTGCATCACTTTTTTCCCTTTTACTACAGTGACATTACCAGACTTGGAATTGTAATTAACGTTCATACCAAACTTTTTCAAAATGTCGCTGGATACGAAGACATTCCCATTTTTGCTCTGGATAATGCTTTTTTTGGAATTAATCACCTTTTTTTCGAAGCGAATTTCCAGAGAAATATTTCCCTTTTTGATTAAATAGATATAACTTCCTTTTGTTTTTGCGGTTGCTCCGCACTTTTTCGCAAGGGAGCTGATTTCGATGGATTTCTTCACAGTAGTGGACTTTCCAAACTGTTTCAGAATCTTGTTAGCCTGTGCCTTTGTTACATAGGTTTTCTCCTTGTTATTTACCATTTTGGTCTTAGCCGTAAAGGTAGTTAACTTGTTTTCCACCATTACCTTATATGTCTTAGCTGTATAATTCTCAGAAGCGGGAGCGGGGGTAATAGAAGGCTTAACATTTTCAGGAGAAGGCTTAACATCAGGAGCTACTGCTGGTGTTACAGTGGGCGGAGCAGTTTTTTTGACAAGATTAACAAAAGAAGATTCAATTGTCATTTCATAATCAAATTTGTCTGCCCAGAAATTTACTGTGTAATGAGCTACTTCATTGCACACAATTGCATTTGCATTAGCGACAAAAATTTTTTTCAGCTCATCTTTTCCTGCAAACGCTGTGGCATCTTCGTCAGAGAGATAAACCACAACATTAGAAATGCGCTTTCCGTCAACATAAATAGGGTACGGTTTTGCGACAATTGGTTCACCGCTATTGTCAGCGATTCCAGACTGGAAAAGAAACACATTATTTGCCTCAATCTTGTAGGTGTAGCCGAAGCCATCACACCACATGTAGAGAGGCGTAATACCGGTAGTAGAAACCTGTTGCCAAGTTCGAGTTTCAGAAGGAAAAACCTTTCTTACATCATCGTATGAGGCAAGGTATACTTCGTTGTCCACGAGATACGCAGTAGCACGCTGTTCACCCTGAGACCATACATAAACCTTCCGGGCATTTGAGGGAATGCTGGTAATCTGGCTCGAATTGTGGCTCTGGGTGTTTCCGTTGTAGTCGTCATAAATAACGACCGAGTTGTTGTCGCCGTTGATGGTGATAATTACACTGTTAGCTGCATAAGCCTGAATCGGCATTGCGAACATAACCATCATAGCTACCAAACCTGCTGCCATTACAGCAAACTTCTTCATAATACTCAACATAGTACATTCCTCCGTTGTACTACTCCCACATAGGGAGAGGTGAAAGATTAAATTGCTCACGAGCCTTACTGCCGCCAAGATCAGTAAAGCCGAATGAAGAACCAATATTGCGTTCCCGCAATATTAATTTAATTTTAGCATATTCTATATTTAAAGTCAATTTGTAAAATGGGGGAAAAGTGGTACGTCCCCATTTCCCTCTCATTTCACAAAAAGAAGCTCCCTGCTTGGCGTCAGGGAGCCTTTTATTATGACTTCATATCGAATAAACGTAACTTAACTGTTGGTAATGCTAACGACACCTACGAGGTTGTCACCATTCCAACTTACTTTGTAGCCAAGAGCCTCAGCGATGGCTCGAATCGGCAACATGGTTCTGCTGTTAATAATGCAGGGAGCTACATCCAGTTCCAGTATGTTTTCATTTATCATGTAATGTACACTGTCAATAAAGAGCCGGATTGTGTCAGTCCCTTTGGTTATAGTAACCATACGCAGTTCGTTGTTCCAATCAACTTCAGCGCCCAAAGCATTAGCCGTAGCTCTCACAGGAAGCAATGTGCGGCCATTAAGAATTGTGGGGCCAATGTCATCAAATACAACGTTTTTCCCATTTACATTTACATTAATTGGTCTGTGGTTTGCATCATAGAGATAAACAGCATTATTCGTAGCATACACGTTCAATCCGCAGCGAATTGCGATATCCCGAATTTCAGTCGGCTTATTTACAATACTGATTCCAAACATATCAAAGATTTTTGCTGCTTCTGCTGATGTTACATGGAGCTCTTCTCTGTTCGGGAATTCCTTACTCATCGGAAAGATGTCTGTTAAGACGTTGTTGATGAGGAGAGAATAGGTCCTTGCAACATATACAGGTTCAGGTTCGGGAGTGGGGAGAACAACCGGACTAGTGAGATAGACATTGAGATGATCAATTTCCATTTTATAGCCGAGAGTGTCTGCCCAATACTGCAGTGTGTAAGCTTCTGGGGTTTCAATCGTCGTTTTTCCTTCAAGTTCAGGGAAAATAAGACGAAGGGAGTTTTTATCTCCAAAAATAGTCTGGTCTTCATCGCTAAAGCTCAGGCTAATCCCTAGAATCTGTTCGTTATCCCGAAAGACCTTGATGGTTTCCGGAACTTCAATAATGCCGCCGTCTTCTTTTGCAAACAAAAAGCAATTGTTAGCTACCAATTCCATTGTGTATCCAAACACCGTGGCCCATTTTTGCAAAGAGACAAATTCCTGTTCATTAATGGTCATCCAGTTGCCAGTTTCTTCAACAAAAATCTTCAGAAGATCCTGAGAAGAAACATAGACTTCAGAATAACTATCAAGATAACCGGTTGCTCTGAGTTCGCCCTGATGCCAGATATTAATCACTCTGGAAAAGTCGATATCAGTGGTATTGCCACTAGAATTACCGCCTTCGTTGTTAACGTTGTTGGTGAGGCTATTGTCATCGCCGATAACCGCGTTGTCGCCGGTGTTAACAATAACAGTGTTGCCGTCTCCGCTAACGTCGATATCGATATTGATGTCGCTGTCGGCCAGAGCAGGAACGCTCATAACCGAAAGAATCATGACGATGGCCATGATGGTGGTGACGATTTTCTTCATAACAAAAATACTCCTTAAGCATCGCACCTATGATGATAGGTGGAAAAGTTGTTTATACACCGAAGTGTCCGTTGATGTGGGTGGAACATTCTTATGAATCCCTTGCCGCCAAGTTCAAGGAAAACTTGTGATGAAAAATCACCAAATATAGTGACCGTTAGGCACTATATAATTAATCTTAGCACAAATTAGGTTGAGCGTCAATTTTTTGATATTTTGTTGAGCTTATATATTGATTTTTCGGGCATTTAATGATATAAATATAAAGTAAAATATTTGTAAAAATAGGAGACTAGAAAATATGGGATTTTTTGAGAAATTAAAGAGCGGATTAGGAAAAACGAAAAATTCAATTAATGAAAAAATCAATAATGTGTTTAGTGTTTTTAGAAAAGTAGATGAAGAACTTTTAGATGAGTTAGAAGAAGTTTTAATTATGTCTGATATTGGGATGGAAACTTCTATCAAAATTATTGGAGAGTTGAGAGATAGAATTAAAAAAGAAAAAATTGAAGATGAGGAACAAGTGAAAACTGCATTAAAAGAAATTATGCAAGAGATACTAGATGTGGAAGAGCCAAAATTAAATTTGACAACAAAACCATCTGTTATTTTATTTGTTGGAGTAAATGGTGCTGGGAAAACCACCTCTATTGGAAAGATTGCAAATAATCTCGTAAAGCAAGGAAAAAAAGTTATAGTTGCGGCAGCAGATACGTTTAGAGCTGCAGCAGTAGAGCAATTAGAGGTTTGGTGTGAACGTTCTCATTCAGAAATTGTAAAGAAGCCAGAAGGAGCAGATCCAGCTTCTGTTGTGTATGACGCAATTGCTAGAACAAAGAAAGTCGGAGCGGATGTTTTGATTATAGATACGGCAGGAAGGTTACATAACAAAAAGAATTTGATGGACGAACTTGCAAAAATTAATAAAGTAATTGATAGAGAGTTAGAAAATAGTTCAAAAGAAGTATTATTAGTTTTAGACGCAGAAACTGGTCAAAATGCGATTTTACAAGTAAAAGCATTTAAAGAAACAACAGAAATTACAGGAATTGTATTAACCAAATTAGATGGAACTGCTAAAGGCGGTGTTGTGATTGGAATTGTTGATGAAAATAAAATTCCAGTAAAATATATTGGTGTTGGAGAAGGAATTGAAGATATGGAAGTCTTTAATTCAAAGGACTTCTTAGATGCAATATTATAAAAATAAAGAAGGAGTAAAAATGGAAGAAGATAAGAAAGAGGATGTAGAGCAAGAACAAGAAATTGTGATTAAAAAGAGAAGATTTAATCTTCGTTTTTTCTTAGTAACAGTTGTCCTAATAGTATTCTCTATTAGTTCCTATATTTCATTTAGAGCTGAGTACTTAAAAATAAGAGAAATTGATCAAAAATATACAAGTATATTTATGAAAAACTTTACAATGAAAGGCGGAATGTTTGTTGTAGTTACACTTGTTACTTATTTATTGTTTTATATTAATAATAAAATTATCAAAAAAGGCTTAAAGAAATTTTTTGATGAAGAAAATAAACCAATGCCTAAATTACCCAATAAAAGTATTGCTTTTATTGCTGGAATTATTGCAGGTGTGACAAGTTTAAAATTTTTATATACAAAATATATTATTTGTATTAATGCTGCTTCTTTTGTAATGAAAGATCCGGTATTTAATATGGATATTGGATTTTATATGTTTATTTTGCCATTTATCAAAGCAGTTTTGATTTACTTGATTGTAGAAGCAATGATTATGGTAGTATATACAGCAATTTATTATATGATTGCGGTTAATGTAAATTTTGAAAAAGGAATTGATATGGAGAGCCTAAAGAAAAACACTTTGATAGGACAAGTGAAATTTTGGGCAATTATCTTCACAATTTTGATATGTAGCTATTTCTTAGTAGCTGCACAAGATATTTTGACAGGAGATATGATAACAATTAAGGATAAAGCTTCTACTACATTAACTGGTGCTGGAACAGCAGACACCTTTATTAAGCTTTGGGGGTATAGAGTATTTAGTATTGTTGTTTTAATTGCAGTCATCAATATTATTCGAAATGCAAGTAGCGAAAGGTTTAGAAAGGCAATTGCAGCAGCTTCTGTTATTCCGCTTTATCTTGTTTTGATGTTTGGTGTTTTAATTTATTTCCAGGAAATTTATGTTGGTTCTAGTGAGTTAGATAAAGAGAAAGAATATTTAAAATATAATATAGAAGCAACAAAAGATGCATATGGAATTGATATTACTACTAAAAATATTACCAATTATGATGTGATTAGTTCAGAAACAGTCAATGCGAATGAAGATGTTATTCAAAATATTCCATTGTTCAATAGTGAAGTAATTGGAAAAACAATTGCAGATAATAGTGAGAATGCTATTTATTATAATTATAACTATAGTAATTTAGGTGTTTACTATGATAAAAATGGAGAGAAGTATGTAGTATCTATTTCTCCTAGAGAAATTCTTGATGATGCGGCAAGATCTTATAATAATAAGACTTTCCAATTTACACATGGATATGGACTTGTAGTAACAAATCCTAATATTCCAGATAAGAATGGATATGTAACAATAGTTCAATCTGAATTTACAGAAAGAAATACAGATATTGTGAAAGTAAATGAGCCTAGAATTTATTATGGTCTAGAAACAGATAGTAGTATTATTGTTGGTTCAAAATTCGGGAAAGAGTTTGATTATCCATTGACTCCTACTACTTATGAAGAATACTCTTATCAAGGATTAAGTGGACAACATTTGAATTTGTTAGATAGATTTGTACTTGGAATGGATACAAGAAACTATAAAATTGTTCTTTCAAAATATTGGGATAAGGATTCTAAAATTATTGCAACAAGAAATGTTTTAGAAAGAGTAAAATTATTGCTTCCATATATAGAATATGATGAAAATCCATATTTAGTAGTAGATGATCAAGGAAGCTTAGTTTGGGTAATTGATGGGTATACGACCTCTTGCAATTATCCATATTCTCAAATTACAACAATTACAAGAGATAATGGAAATAAAGATAAAATAAATTATATTAGAAACTCTGTAAAAGTTTTAGTAGATAGCTATACAGGGGAAACTAAATTTTATATTACAGATAGAAATGATCCAATCATCATGATGTATAGAAATATGTATCCAGATTTATTTATGGATTTAGAAGAGAAGATACCAGAAAGTATTAGTGAAAATTTACTATATCCAAAATATTTATTTGATGTACAATCTAATGTCTTAAAAACATATCACAATATCACAGAAGATACTTTATATAGAGCGGACGACATTTGGACTCCAATGACAGATGGTGAAAAAGAAGTAGAATCTAAATATACAATGTTAAAGCCAATAGGTATGAGTGATTCTAGTTTGGGGATAATTAAAGCTTATACTAAAGAAGGGAAAGAAAGCTTAATTGCATACTGCGTTCGGATATTATGAAAATGGAGTTCCTAAAATTGGATTATATAAATTTACAGCAGATAGCAGTATTATTGGAATTTCTCAATTGAACTCATTGATAGAAGAGGATGAAACTATTTCAGCAGAATTGGAGAGTTTAAATGTTTCAGGGGTTAAAATGGTAAAAGACGTTATTATTGTTCCAATCGGAAATACAGTTCTTTATGTTGAACCAATTTATCAAGTTAGAGCTAATGAATTAGAAGCTCAAGTATTGAAAAAAGTAATTGTGGCATCAGGAAATAAAGTTGCAATTGGAGATAACTTAGAAATTGCAATGGAAAACTTGTTATCAGATAAAAATTCTGTCAAATTAGAATATGTTGATATGGAAGATATTGATCAGGTAATTGATTCCGTTATTGAGGCAAATGGTAATTTAAAAGATTCTATTAATTCTGGAGATTTAGAAATGATTGGTAAAGACTTATCAACATTAGAAGCATTGTTAGAACAATTAGAAATTTTGAGAAATCAAGAAATGAAGAATAATGGAGGAAGAGTAAATGAATCTATCAAATAAACTAACAGTATTTAGAATGATTTTAGTTCCAATATTTATTATGATTGGATATATTGGAATACCAGGAAGCTTGTTAGGAATTAGCACAACTTTTTGGGTAATGAATTTGATTTTTATTATTGCATCTATTACAGATACTTTAGATGGAAAAATTGCAAGGAAACATAATTTAGTAACAAATTTCGGAAAATTTTTAGATCCAATTGCAGATAAAATTTTAGTAATTTCTGCATTAGTAATGCTTGTAGAATTTAGGAAGATTCCAGCTTGGATTCCAATTATTGTAATTGCTAGAGAATTTTTAGTATCTGGCTATCGATTAATTGCAGTACAAGCAAGTGGAAATGTAATTGCAGCTAATATTTGGGGAAAATTAAAAACGGTAACACAGATGATTGCAATTGTTTTAGTATTTGTAGATAAATACAATTTCTGCGATTTTGTAAGTAAAGCAGGAAGCATGGAAACTGGATATATAGTATTCAATGTGATTACTTCTGTATTAATGGCATTTTCGGTTGTTGCTACAATCTTTTCAGGATGGAACTATTTAAAAGGTGGAAAAGATTTATTGAAGGATGCATAATCCGAACAAAATAGAAGGATTGATATATGAAAAATTTAAAAAAACTATTTTGGGTTTTTAATATATTGTTAATTACATTATTAATACTTTCAAGAAATTTAAATAACATAGATGAAATATTGAATTATAATTTTGGCAGATATCTTGCTAAAGGTTATATTTTGTATAAAGACATTAATTGTATTATTTTTCCAACATTTCCTTTGATAATGGGTACTATGCTAAAAATGTTTGGGGAAGAATTACTGATTTATCGTTTTTTACAGATATTAATACTAGTTTTAATTGAAATTTTAATGATAAAAATTTTAAAGAAATTGAAACTAGAGAATTGTTTTTTGCCCTATATCATTATTACCATTTATATGGTTTGTATTTCTGTATTTAGTTTAGCAGAATACAATATGCTAAATTGTTTATTATTACTGTGTATTTTAATACTTGAATTAAAAGAAGAAAGAAAAAATAATTTTTTAATTGGTTTAGTGATAGGATTAGCAATAACAGTAAAGCATTCAGTTGGAGGTTGTATTTTGATTGCTGCATTGATATTAGAGTTTTTTCAAGAGAATTCATTAAAAGAAAAAATGAAAAATATTTTTCTAAAAATATTAGGAACAATAATAACATGTGCAGTAATATTAAGTTATTTTTTAGTAACATATACTTTCTTTTAATTTATATATGAAACATTTTTTGGTTTAAAAGAATTCATACCATATTTTGGTGTATTTTTATATGGAAATTACTTTATTGCACTATTTACGATATTATTAATATTTTTAGAGTTTGTAGCAATTATAAAGGTATTAAAGAAAAAAGATAAAAAAGCGATAATATTAATGATTTATGGTTTTGCTTCTTTGTCTGTAATGTATCCGATTTTTGATGAGAACCATATTTTAATTGGATTTTTACCTAATCTAATTTTATATCTGTATTTATTTTTGAATGAAAAGGAATTAAATGCAAAAGTAATTAAAAATTTTCAAATTACTTTTGAAATAGGAATTGCTATTTTAACAATACTGAATGTGCTGAATTTAATAGATTTGAGAAACAATAAGGATTATTTACATTATCAGTATATTAAAATGGATGACGGTACCAAAGAAGAGTTGAGCAATATTGACGCATTAATAGAAGAATATCCAAATACATACATAATAGACACAACAGGGGTTTTTTATATGATACCAATAGAACGTTTTAATGGAATTTTGGATTTAGTGAATGTGCGGAAATTTGGGAAAAGAAGGGGAAAATTCTTTAATCCATAAGATTGATAAAATAGAAAATGGATATCTATTGGTAAAAGACTTTACTAATAGAAATTCAGCTCAAAATCCTATGAAAGCAATTCAATATGTAAAAGATAATTTTGAATATATTGGAAATATAAATAGTTTTGAAGTTTATTATAAAAGATAGGAAAGTTTATAAAATGACAAAAGAACAAGCCAAAAAACGTATAGACGAATTAAATAATTTAACAGCATATTATGCTAAAAAATACTATGACGATGATGCTCCTGAGATTAGTGATTTTGAGTATGATATGTTAATGGTTGAACTTAGAAACTTGGAGAAGGAATATCCTGAATTTATTAGTAAAGATAGTTTGACACAGCATGTCGGAGGTCACGTAAAAGAAGGATTCGAAAAAGTGGAACATGAAGTCCCACTTCAGAGTTTGCAAGATATTTTTAGCTTCGAAGAATTAGAAGAATTTGATGAAAGAGTTAAGAAAACTTTAGAAGTAGATCAAGTCAATTATGTTGTTGAAACCAAAATAGATGGACTTTCAGTTAGTCTTGAATATATAAAAGGGAATTTTGTAAGAGGAGCAACTCGTGGTAATGGTTTAGTAGGAGAGGATATTACGGAAAACTTAAAAACAATTTCGCATATTCCTAAAACTTTAACAGAACCTGCTACTATTACAGTTAGAGGCGAAGTTTTTATCGGAACAGAAGAATTTGAAAAAATGAATGAGGAAAGATTAGCAAATGAGGAAACTTTATTTGCTAATGCTAGAAATGCGGCAGCAGGTTCTCTTAGACAACTAGATAGTTCTATTACAGCAAAGCGCCCTTTAGATATTTTTATTTTTAATGTTCAGAAGAGTCAAGATATTGAATTTCAATCTCATTATGAATCATTAGAATATATGAAAAGATTAGGATTTAACGTTAATCCTGTTGTAGTTCCAGTCCAAAGTATTCCAGAAGCAATTCAAGAGATTCAAAAAATTGGAGAGAATCGATATAATCTTTCTTTTGGAATTGATGGAGCTGTTATTAAAGTTGATAATTTAAGACAAAGAGAAATATTAGGAACGAATTATAAAACGCCAAAGTGGGCAATTGCTTATAAGTATCCACCAGAGCAAAAAGAAACAACGTTGAAAGAAATTCAGATTCAAGTTGGAAGAACTGGTGTATTAACGCCACTCGCAATATTGGAACCTGTAAAAGTAGCAGGATCGACAATTTCTAAAACAACACTTCATAATGAGGATTTTATTAAATCTAAAGACATTCGTGTTGGAGATAAAGTTATTATTCAAAAAGCAGGAGATGTTATTCCTGAAATAGTAGAAGTGGTAACATCCAAGAGAACAGGAAATGAAGTAGAGTTTATTATGCCAGATAAATGTCCGGTTTGCGGAGCTGATGTCGTAAGAGAAGAAGGCGAGGCTGCTTATAGATGTATTGGAATTGAATGCCCAGCAAAGCTTTCTAGAAATATTATTCATTTTGCTTCTCGTGAAGCAATGAATATATTAGGACTTGGTGATAACATAATTGAAGAACTTCTAGACAGAGGATTAATTAAGAATATTGCAGATTTATATGAATTAACGAATGAAGATTTTGAGTCAATGAAGAAGAACGGAAAGAAGTTTGCGCAAAATTTAATAGATTCAATAAATAGTAGTCGTTCTAATGATTTATATCGATTAATTACAGGATTAGGAATCAGAAACATTGGGGTAAAAGCTGCAAAAAGTTTGGCAAAGCATTTTAAAACAATGGATAACTTAATGAATGCTGAAATAGAGGAATTAGTTGGAATAGATGATATGGGAGAGATTATGGCCAAAAGCGTGTATGACTTTTTCCATGAACCTCAAACAATTGATTTAATTAATCGTTTTAAAGATTTAGATTTAAATATGGAAGCAATGATTGAAGAAGGAGCGGATAACAGATTTGAAGGGATGACTTTTGTTTTAACAGGAGCTCTAGAAGGTTATTCTAGAAAAGAAGCAGAAGATATTATCGAAAAATTTGGAGGAAAGGCTTCACGGATCTGTTTCTAAGAAAACAACTTACGTATTAGCGGGAGAAGATGCAGGTTCTAAATTAGATAAAGCTCAAAAGCTCGGCGTTACAGTAATTACAGAAAATGAATTTAATCAAATGATTCAATAAGTGAACATTAGGTGAACATTAGGGACGTTCCTTAAATGTTATAAAAAATAACAAAAGTGGCACTCCTTAATTTCATACATATAATGAGGATTGAGTTAGAAACTAAATGGGGACAAATACGGCATAGTAAATTTAAGAAAGAGAGGGAATGCTATGCCACGTTATGCTAGAAAACAAATTTTATCAAATCTAATTCATGTAATGATACAAGGAATTAACAAAGAATATATTTTTAACGACGAAATGGAAATAAAAATATCTCTGAAATACTTAAGAGAAAAAATTCAAGACACCAATATAAAAGTTATAGCTTATTGTATGATGAACAATCATGCTCATTTTCTATTTTATTTTGAAGATATTAATGAAGTTTCAAAACTGATGAAACAAGTTAATACAAGATATGCTATATTTTATAATAAGAGGAAGAATAGGTGTGGATTTGTTTTTAGAAATAGATTTAAATCTGAAGAAATTCAAACTCATTCACATTTAGTAACTTGTATAAAATATATACATAATAATCCAGTTAAAGCTGAAATGTGTAAAAAAGCTAGTGAATATAAATATTCTAGTTATAATGAATATAAGAGAAAAAGAGGAATTTTGGTTGATTTAAAGTATATTGAAGAGAATTTAAAGAAGTTTGATGTAACTATTGAAAGTATATTAAATGAAAAGGCTACAAATGAGCTTTATAGATTTATGGAAGATGATGATAGTGATAAAAGCATTTTTCAGGATTGTATATTAAAAGATTATATGAAAAAATATAAATTGAATGATATTACTGAAATTAAAGAGAATAAAAAATTTCTAAATGAAATTGTTATTATAATGTATTTTAAATATAATTTTAGCAAACAAGAGATTTCTAATATGCTTAATACTAGTAGGCAAAGAATTTATAAAATCATAAATAACGTTGAGGACTGTCCCAAATGTTAACTTGAATGACATTTAAGCAACGTCCCTAATTTTAAAAGGAGAAAAGATGGAAATACAAGATGGATATACCTTTGAAAAGTTTTTTGAAGATTTAAAAAATGGATTTCAAATTTATTATACATATATGGGATGTAGATATTTGATTTATAAATTAACAAAAAATTGTTATAAAAATGAACTTATTGAAGCACCGCCCAAATGCCCGCATCAAAAGAACGCAATTTTGACATTAAAGAGGGTAAGGGAAATCTTTGATGATATGACAGAATTGCAGTATAAGTTTGAAATGTAAAATGGAGAAAGAATGAAAGTGGTTGTATTCCATAAATTTGGTGTATACCCAAAATCGATTATAGTATTTATATAAGGGACTGTCCCAAATGTTAATTAGAATGACAATTAAGGAACGTCCCCTATGTTCAAAAAAAGGATGTAAGTATGGATAATTTGATGAAACCAGAAATTGAGGATGAGGAGGAAGAATTACAAGAATCTTCTTTAAGACCTCAAACTTTAAATGAATATATTGGTCAAACGAAAGTAAAAGAAAATATGAGAGTCTATATTGAAGCAGCTAAAAAAAGAGGAACTACTTTAGATCATTGCTTATTTTACGGACCTCCAGGTCTTGGAAAGACAACCCTTTCTAATATTATTGCAAATGAGATGGGAACAAAAATAAGGATTACGTCAGGACCTGCCATAGAGAAAGCGGGGGATTTAGCTGCTATTTTAACTTCTCTTTCAGATGGAGATGTTTTATTTATAGACGAGATTCATAGGCTTTCAAGAGCTGTTGAGGAGATTTTGTATCCAGCATTAGAAGATTTTTCTTTAGATATTGTTTTAGGAAAAGGACCTGAAAGTAAATCAATTCGAATTGATTTACCACGATTTACTTTAATAGGAGCAACAACTAGAGCTGGCTCTTTATCAACGCCACTTCGTGATAGATTTGGTATCGTAGAAAGATTAGAATTATATTCAGAAGAGGACTTAGCAACAATTGTCAAAAGATCAAGCAAGATTTTAGATATTGAGATTGATGAGGAAGCATCTTTTGAAATTGCAAGAAGATCCCGTGGAACTCCTAGAATTGCAAACAGATTACTAAAAAGAGTTAGTGATTATGCATTAGTTTTAGGAGATGGAAATATTAATCTTGCGATTTCAAAAATTGCTTTAGATAAATTAGATATTGATGAATTAGGATTAGACAATATTGATAAAAGAATTTTAGAAACAATTATTAGAAAATATAATGGTGGCCCAGTGGGATTAGAAACGTTAGCAGCAACTGTTAATGAAGAAGTAGATACGATTGAAGATGTTTATGAACCATATTTGATGCAAATTGGATTTTTAGCAAGAACTCCAAGAGGAAGAACGGTAACAAT
>JAFUWA010000049.1 GCA_017477355.1 Clostridia bacterium | reverse complement strand
TCAGAAATTGTATAAAAGAATAACGAAAGAGAGGGAGTATTTTGAAGAGAATAACAAAAATAAAAATTAAATACTTTCTAATAATTACTTGTATATTACTGATATTACTGATTTCAAGAATCATTTCACCCACTTTTATGAGATATTATGCAAATGTTATAGTAAATGTTGTAGGATATGGCGATGAAACAGTGCTTAATACATATAAAATAAAATTTCATGGTAATGGTGGAATGGGTAATATGGAAGAAATGACTGTGATTTATAATGAGGCTATAAATCTTACAAAGAATACATTCGTCCTTGAAAATTATAATTTTGGAGGTTGGAATACTGAGCCAGATGGTAGTGGAACCTATTATGGAGATGAGCAAGAAATTATCCAAACAGAGGATTTAGATGAAAATGAAATTAACTTATATGCACAATGGACACAAAATATAGCAAGAATTGGTTCAACTTATTATTCAACTTTAAAAGATGCTATTCAGTCAGTTGCAAGTGGAAATACTGCAACAGTTTATTTATTAACCAATACAAATGAAACACAGATTACACCTAAAACTGGTGCAACAGTTTTAGTAGATTTACAGGGACATACGTTTAGTAACTATAGTAATAATGATTCAAAAGGTATGATTGAAGGTAATAAAGCAAATTTGACTTTAAAAAATGGTTCTATAGTTAATGATGGTGTACAAGGAACTCTTAATAATAGTTCTGGTGGAACTATTAATTTAGATAATGTTTCTATTAGTGTTTCTGCTCCAAGACAGGCAATTTATAACCAAGGCGGAACTGTTAATATGACAAGTTCTGTAACTATAACTGGAAGTGGAAATAGAAGAGTACGTCCATTAGTACATAATTTATCAAGCGGAAAAATGAATATTAACGGAGCTACAATTACAGATACAGCAACTGTTATTTCTACTAGTGAAAGCGGATCAACTTATAGAATGGCTGCTGTTGCAAACGTAGCTAATAGTGTATTAACGATTACTGATGCAACAATTACTTCAATTAATGGTGAGGCAATTAGAACTGATGATAATGGATCATCAGGATCAGTTACAATAAGCGGAAATACTATGATTACAACATCTTCTTCAGACTATTCTGCAATTAATCATAATAATGGTACAATGAATTTACAAAGCGGAATAGTTATTTCAACAGGAGCTGATAAAGATGCTATCATAAATGGGACGTCTAGAAATACAACATTAGTAATAGGTGTTAGAGATGGTAATGTAGATACTACTTCACCTGTAATTCAAGGTAAAAGATATGGTGTAAGTATTCGTTCAGGAAGTACAACAAGATTTTATGATGGTATCGTAAGAGGAGCAAGTACATCAAGCTCATTTAGTAATGAATCTATAATTAATGAATTAGAAGGTGGAAAAGTAATAGAGCATAATACTAATACAATTGAAGGATTTATATATGATGAAGCATATTTGGTAGATGACGTTAATGTTTGTACTATTACTTTACATGCCAATGGAGGTCAAGGTGTCCCTAGTTCGATAACATGTACTGTAGGTAGTGCAATTGGAACAATTCCAACTCCAACAAGAGAACAATATAGTTTTGATGGTTGGTTTGATGCTGAAGAAGGTGGAAATGCAATTAGTGCTTCTACAGTATTTAATGCTGATGATGATATTTGGGCTCATTGGACTTGCACTGCACCTGTAATGGTTAACGGAGTACCATGTAATAATTTAACCGAAGCAATAGCAGCTTGTCCTGATGGTGTTCAAACAACAATTACTATTATGGAAGATTCTAGTGAGAATTTAATAATAAATTCTGAAAAAGATATAATAATTGATTTAAATAATCACACACTTTCAAATTCAAGTAATAAACCTATCATTGAGAATCATGGTAAAATTACTACTTTAAGAGGGACTTTAACTACTAATGCATCAGCTGCTGGTGCTATTGATAATATGGATCCAAATGCAAAATTAATAGTTGAAGATGCTACAGTAGTTTCTACTGGTGGAAGACAAGTTATTTATAACGAAAGCGGTTATGTAGAGATTAAAGGTGATTCACATTTGTCTTCTGTAGCAACGGGAATAAAGGCAGGTCAAACTTTGAAAAGAGGTACAATTAATAATTGCGCAGCAGGTACGTTAGTAATCTTAGGAGGATTAATAGAATGTTCAACTCAATCAGCCGTTTCTAGTTCAGGTACATTGATTGTTGGAACGCAAGATGGTAGTATTAGTAATACAAATCCAGTTTTAATAGGATATGAATATGGCATTCTTAGTGATGGAACTGTTGAATATTATGATGGTATTTCCAAAGGTACAATAGCTGCAATTCAAGGAACTGTTGGAACTATTGAAACAGGTACGCAATTTGTGGATGGAACAGAAACAATTGATGGAGATACATATCAAATAACGTATTTAGAGATTCAGGAATGAAAATATAAAGATATTTAATAATGAAGCAGATGATGGGAGAGAATAAAAAATGCGTTTTATATATTCAACAGATATTCATGGAGATCAAGTAAAATACGAAAAATTATTGGAACTAGCAATGAGTTCTGGAATTCAAAATATTGTTATTTCTGGAGATTTACTTCCAAAGAATGCACAAGATAGGGAAACTTTACAAAGAGAGTTCATTTATGGCTGGTTTAAAGAGTATTTAAGAAAAGCAAGAGAAGCAGGAATTAGAGTTATTTCTATTTTAGGAAATGATGATGTAGAAGCAATTGAAGAGGATTATCAAGCAATGATTGCGGAGTTTGATAATGTTTTTGATGTCAACAAGAAAAAGGCTGATATTGAAGATTGCAGTTTTATTGGACTTTCAGAAGTGTTAGACACACCGTTTTTCCGCAAAACAAGAGTTACTATCGAAGATGGACAAACAATGCCAGTGCAAAGGCATGATGAAATTGAATTTGGAAAAGATAAAATAAAAATGACAACTCCAGAGTGGGAAGAGTTTAGAATGCATAATATTCCCCAAATGGACGAATTGCTAGCAGGACTTCCTGAAATATCAGAAGGACAAAAAGGAATTTTCGTTTTCCATTGTCCACCTTATGGAATAGGTTTAGATGTTTGCAAGGATGGGGATATCGTTGGCTCAAAAGAGATGCTTGCTTATATTCAAGAAAAACAGCCATATATGAGTTTCCATGGGCATATTCATGAGGCATCTAGAATTAGTGGTAAGTGGTATGCAAATGTTGGTCAAACAATTTGTATGAACTGTGGACAGTCTGAATTTGGACAAAAAGATTTACATATTGTGTTAATTGATACAGAGAGAGGATTATATAAAAGAAGAATTATTTCTTGTAATCCGGAAATAAAAAAAAGTATGGAAGAGCTTTTAGAAGAGGATTTTAATAGATAAATATAAGGAAAATGCATAATTCTGAAATTAGATAATATTCTCATTTTGTGGTATAATAGTGTTAAGATAGAAGGAAAGTGAGAAAACACTATGAAAGTTATAAAAAACGAGAAAGAGACACTAATTTATTTGAATGGACCAGAAGAGTCTGAAAAATATTTAAAAGTGGCTAAAGGATTAGCAATTATATTTGTATTAGTTGATATTGTACAAATAATAATTGATAGTTTTACTAGCTTTTTTGTGGTTGCTGAAATATTAGTCCTTCTGGTATTAGGAGCAATGTACTTGGTAACAAAACAGGGAAGTAAAATTCCATATATAATTTTAAAAGATGGAATTTTAAAACATAAGGTAAACAAGCAAGAAATTGCTTTTCAAGATATGATTCAATTGGAAGTTCCTAGACATGGAAGTACATTGGTTGCTACTTATTTTCAAGGAGCGTCAAGAGAAAAAGTAATTATCTGTTTTGATACAAGATTGAACGAGTTGAAAATAGTGGCTGAAGCAATAAAAGAGTATGCATTAGAAAATGGATTCAAAAAAATCAGATATGTAAATTGTTTAAAAGTATAAAAGAAACAAAAAAGGCACTATGAAAATAGTGCCTAAATTTATATATATTTAATTAATTCTTTTGTTTTTTCTTGTACTCTTCAATTGCTTTTTTGTCATCCGCATCTAAATTCTCTAAAGCAAATTTTACTAATAATATAGTAATTTGATTTAAAGAAGTATGTTTGATATCAGATAACGCTTCAATATCGGCTACAACATCTGCTGGTAATCTCAAAGTTTTACTTACACCAACATGGCCTTGAGGTATTTTTAAACTATCCATGGGAACACCACCTTCTAAAAATTTAATTTAAAAATATTGTTAGTTGATAAATATTGCAATATTTTTTACATAATCATTATACACAAAAAATATAATAAAATCAAGGGAATTTTGCAATTATTTGTGATTATTTGTCGATTCCTGGCGGATTTGATAAAAATTTTTGAATTTGAGACGAAATCATGAAAATGTTCAAAAACACAATAAAAAATAAGAAAATGCTTGACTTTTTAATTCAAATGTATTAAAATAATTAAGCATTGTATGAATATATATTTATTCTTTGGCTTTTCCCGGTAATTTTGAGTCGGAAGAATGAATCTTATATTATATATAATTTTATTTTAGAATGGAGGGTATTTATTACCATGAATAATACTACATACAGCCCTAAAGCAGGGGAAATCGAAAGAAAATGGTATATAATAGACGCAGCTAACAGACCTTTAGGTAGAACAGCTACTGAAGTTGCAAAATTATTAAGAGGAAAACATAAGCCAACATTTACACCAAATATGGATATGGGTGATTTCGTAATTGTTATTAATTGTAAAGATGCAATTTTAACAGGAAGAAAATTAGATTCAAAAATTTATAGAAGACATTCTGGATACATTGGAGGAATGAAAGAAACTCCAGCTAGAGTTATGATGGAAAAGAAACCAGAAGAAGCTATGTATTTAGCAGTAAAAGGAATGCTTCCTCATACAAAACTTGGAAGACAAATGATTAAAAAAGTTAGAGTATATGCTGGAAGCGAACATGAAAATGCAGCTCAAAAACCAGAAGTTTGGGAGGTAAAATAGGACATGGCTAAGAAAGAAAATATAGTTTATCAAGGAACTGGAAGAAGAAAAAAATCAATTGCCAGAGTAAGATTAATGGATGGTAATGGAAAAATTACTGTTAATGGCAAAGATTTAAATGAATATTTCGGAACTGAAATTTTAAAAGTAATCGTAAACCAACCATTTGCTGTTACAAACACAACTGGAAAATACGATGTTATTGCTAAAGTTGAAGGTGGAGGATTTACAGGTCAAGCTGGAGCAATTCGTCACGGAATAGCAAGAGCTTTAAATGAAGCAAATGCTGAATTTAGACCAGCTTTAAAATCAAACGGATTCTTAACAAGAGATCCAAGAATGAAAGAAAGAAAAAAATATGGTTTAAAGAAAGCCAGAAAAGCTCCACAATTCAGCAAAAGATAGAAGTTGGATTCAAACTCGAAAGTTTTATGCTTTCGAGTTTTTTGCTTTTATGATATATTTTTTATATTCAATAAATTTTCAATGTTTTTATTTTAATATGATACAAATAAAACTTGAAAGGAAGATGTGTATGAAAAAATTAACAAAAATATTAGGAATTAGTCTGATTATTTTAATTTTAACCTTAAATAATTCAATTGTATTTGCAGCTCCACCTTCAAAACCTGGTGGAGAAAATGGAAATGGAGGAGCATCAGGAGAAAATAGTAGTAGCTCAAGTGTTACTCATACTGGAGCAACAACAATTTCTTCAGATACCAATAATAGCGGAGAAACATATTCTTCAACAACAGGTTCTGAAAATTCATTATTAGTAACTAGTGGAACTTCTACTATTTCAAATCCTACCATTACAAAAACAGGTGATGCTGATGGAGATAACTCAGATTTTTATGGAACAAATGCAGCAGTTCTTGTAAAAGAAGGGACTTTAAATATTAATGGGGGAACAATCACAACAGATGGAGCACATGCAAATGGTGTATTTGCATATAATAACGGAACAATTAATATTTCAGATGCTACGATTAAAACTTCCAGCAATAATTCAGGCGCTATCATGGTAACAGGTGGTGGAACTTTAACTGCAAATAATGTGACTGCTGAAACAGACGGAAATTCTTCTGCTCCAATTAGAAGTGATAGAGGTGGAGGAACTCTTATAGTAAACGGAGGAACTTATACTTCGCATGGAACTGGCTCACCAGTTATTTACTCAACAGCAGATATTACAGTAAATGATGCAACACTTACATCAACTTCATCAGAAGGGGTTGTAGTTGAAGGAAAAAATTCTGTTACTTTAAATAATGTAACAATGGAAGCAACAAATACAAAATTAAATGGAAATTCAGAAACTTATAAATCTATTTTTATATACCAATCAATGTCAGGGGATGCAGATGTTGGAACATCTTCATTTACAGCTAAAAATTCTAAGATTATTAATAATAAAGGAGAAATTATTTTTGTAACTAATACAAGTACAGTAATAGATTTAGAAAATAACGAAATTATTAATAATGATTCAGAAGGAGGCTTCTTGAAAATTAGTGCTGCTAAGTGGGGAACATCTGGGAAAAATGGTGGAGATGTTGTTTTGAATGCAACAAATCAAAAAATAGATGGGAATATTTATGTAGATAATATTTCTACTTTAGAAATGAATTTATCAAGTGGAAGTGGTTATTCAGGAACAATCAATAGTGAAAATACTGCTAAAACAATTGCAATTACATTAGATAGTAGTTCAATTTTAACTTTAACAGGAGATTCCTATATTACGTCTTTAGATAATGCTATTTCAGATAATAGCAATATTGACTTAAATGGATATATATTATATGTAAATGGTGTATCAATTACTTCAACAAATTATACAGGAGCTAAAACTACTAGTGATGAGAAAATTGTGATAGATAATACAGCAACTGTAGCTAATACTGAAAGTGTAGAAACAAACGATGAAAACAGTAATGACAATCAAACAGAAAAAATGTTAGTAGTTACAATAGAAATTTTAGGTGGAGTATTAATTGTTTTTATTGTAATTATTATGGTATTATGTAGAAAGAAGAAATAAATACTAATATGTGTGAGTATACTAAATTAAGTTTGTGCATAATTAATAACGTTCTGAACAAGTAAGGAAAGTTTTCATATTATAATAAGAAAGAAATGAGTTATGAAGAAGGAAGATTTTAAGTACGGGTGTCCAAAGTATTATATTGAGGATAAGTATATTTTTGAGAGTCAAGAATATTTAATAATAATTAGTCAAGAAATTTTTACTGAAGAAACCGTTGAATATGCTAATAGAATTATAGAAAAATATGTAAAAGAAAAAGATAAAATTTTGAATGCTATGTTAAAAATGGGTTTAAGAGATTTTTATAGTTCTAGATATAATTATTCTGACGAGTATATAAAGAATAATATTGGAAGACCTCAAATTAAAATAGACTTAAAAAAGGATGATATTCATCCGAATTGGAAATTTCAATATGCTGGTGTTATTGATTTTTATGAAAGCAAGTTAGATGAACATATAATCAGTATTGAATTTATAGATGATTTAAAGCTAGATAAACACATTCAAATGAATGGGTAAAACTTAATATTAAAGGAGTCAAAAATGAGTTGGGTTATAACAGAATTGCATAATATGCCATTAATATTATGTGGAATCTTTTATAGTGTGCTGTGTATTTTTAGTTTAGTAACAGGACTAATTTATGCAAACGGAAAGAAAGAATTAAATCCATTAGAATTGTCAGATAAATTTATGGAGAAAATGTCTGATGAAGAAAAACTAAAAAAATTTACTGTGAAAATGGGATGGGTTACATTTGTTGTTGGAATTGTGCAAGGGTTAACGGCTTTAGCAATTTTTAAGGGATATAATATATTTTTAAATTGGTTTGCAATAGGTTTTACTATTTTTTCAATATGTTCTGTATCTTTTAAATTAAAAGGAAAGATTAATGCTTTTCCAATTATAAAATTGATATTCTATGTAGTAATTTTGATGATTTTATTACTTGCTGGAGTAAGAAATTATAGTGCAACAGATGAAGCGATTCAATATTTAGAAAGTTCTGAAAACGTAAAAGTTTCCAAGATTAAAGAAGGATATTTTTTTGATGGAATTGGAGAAGAAACAGCAATGATATTTTTCCCAGGTGCAAGAGTACAATGTATTGCTTATGCCAAATTAATGTATAAATTTGCAGAAAATGGAGTGGACTGTTTTTTGTTAGCAGAGCCTCTTAATTTGGCATTTTTTGCTGTTTATACTCCTGAAAAAATTATGCAAAAATATGATTATGAAAATTGGTATCTATCAGGTCATTCATTAGGGGGAGTAATTGCTAGTGTTTATGCTTCTGATAAACCAGAAGATGTAACAGGTGTTATTGGGTTAGCTTCATATCCATTAAAAAAGTTACCTTCTAATATAGAGTACATTGTGTTTTATGGAAGTGAGGATAATATTTTAAGTTTAGAAAAGTTTGAAGAGTCAAAAAAATATTTACCAGATGCTTCTCAAATATATGTGATAGAAGGCGGAAATCATTCTGGTTTTGCAAATTACAGAGAACAAAAAGGAGATGGAAAAGCAAAAATTACATCAAATGAACAGCAAGATTTTGTTATTCAAAAAATATTAGAATACCAAAAGTAGATAATCGATTTGGATGGAGGATGAAATATGAGAAATAGCTTAAAAGATTTCGTAGCAAATGAAAATAACCCTAAATGGGAAAATATGATAAAACGCGAAAAAGAACTTTATTCTAGAGGAAATGATATTCGTTCTGAGTTTGAAAGAGATTATACAAGAGTGATTCATAGTCAAGCTTATCGTAGAATGAAACATAAAACACAAGTGTTTTTTTCACCAACTGATGATCATGTTTGCACGAGAATGGAGCATGTTATTTTAGTGGAATCTATTAGTAATACAATTGCTAATTATCTTGGATTAAATACAGAATTAACAAAAGCAATTGCAATGGCACATGATATTGGGCATAGCCCTTTTGGACATCAGGGAGAAAGAATTTTGTCCAAGATTTCTCAAATGGATTTAGGAAAGACATTTTGGCATGAGCGCAATGGTATGGAAATTGTTGATAAAATTGAATTATTAGAGGATGACAAAAAGAATTTGCAAAATTTGAATTTGACATATGCAGTAAGAGATGGAATTATTTCTCATTGTGGAGAAATTGATCAAAATAGCTTGAAACCAAGAGAAGAAACAATAGATTTATACGATTATCAATATCCTAACCAATTTAATCCATATACATGGGAAGGATGTGTTGTTAAAATTGCAGACAAAATAGCTTATCTTGGAAGAGATATCCAAGATGCAATCACCCTTGGAATTTTAGATGAACATTTGAAAGAATTGTATGAGTTAATAGAAATTTCAGAAGATAATGTAATTAATAATACAGTTATTATTAATCACTTAGTTTATGACTTATGTGAAAATAGTAATCCAGAAGAGGGATTAAAATTTTCAGAAAAAGCTTTCAGATTTATGAATAAACTAAAAGAATTTAATTATAAGTATATTTATTTAGATGATCATTTAAAACCTTCTTTAGATTATTTTGAGTTGATTTTGAATACGATTTATCACACGTTAAAAAGATATTTTTTCGAGAAAGAAAAAGCGCAAAAAATGTATCCTGAAATTGTAAAGGATTTTGAAGAGTGGATTGAAAGATACTGGGATTTAGAAAGAAAAGAAAATTTCAAAAATCATAGTATATTCCATATGGATTCGGAAAAAGCTTTCTGCCAAGCAATTATTTACTATATTTCTGGAATGACAGATAACTTTGCAATAGATACATATCAAAAAATAATTGGTTTTTAAAATGGAAATTTACCCTTGACATACTAACCAAATCATTATATAAATAAAGTGCGTTTGGAACTAATTGGTTACCAGCAGGCATATATTGGAGGTGTTAGTATGATTATACAATTGCCTGAGAAGTTCTTCCAGTGGTATGATTGGAAGCGGTATGCATATGTAGATGATGGAATTCTTTACATCAAAGGTGATGTGAATTATGAAAATCTGATGTATTCGCTTACTTATTCCATTTATGATTATCAGTACTGCGCGTATTGCGATCATAAATTAACCATGGAAACGCGAACTCTAGATCACATGTATCCAAGAAACTGGGGAGGAATCAGTATCCCAGACAACTTAATTCCAAGCTGTTCTTCTTGCAATGGGCAAAAGAGTAATATGACGGTGGCACAATATATTCAGTGGTTAGAAACTGAGAGTGGAAGCCGTTCAGAACTGTATGCCAAATTTGTGAGAGAAAATGAGAAGGAGATGAATCAAAGATATATTCTTCCTGATGAATGGGTAACAGCTTTCAATGTTGGTGATGTTATTGATGAACTGAACTTTGAAACAATTGAGCGGTTCGGAAACGACAAGATTGACCTGTATTACCAGTTGCATCATCACTATCCTAGGCCGATTGTGATATCTGCCAATAACTGGGTATTTAAGGGGATTCACATTCTGTATCATGCAAAACAGAATGGAATTAAGACGGTTTCCTGCATCAGGTTGGACAATGTGATTAGAATCAAAGAGTAAGTGGAAGGAAAATGTTGCATAGGGAGAGTGGTACTGCGGTACCACTCTCTTATGCATTTTAAAAAAGAAGAATAATCGATGAAATTCCAAAAAACACTTGCCAAATTGGAAAAAGCGTGTTATAATAGCAAACGTGAATTAAGATTTTTCTTAATCCTTACTCATAACGTCGATTATGGGTTTGATATCCAAAGGGAGGTGAAGAATAATGAATAAATACGAAACTATATTCATTGTTAATCCAGAAGTTGCAGAAGAAGGAATTAAAGCTTTAATTCAAAAATTTTCTGATATTATTAACAATGATGGAAAAGTTCTTGAAGTTGAAGAAATGGGCAAAAGAAAATTAGCTTATGAAATCAAAAAGAACAAAGAAGGATACTACGTAGTAATTAACTTCGAAGCAAATCCAGGATTAATCAAAGAACTTGAAAGAGTATACAGAATAACAGATGATGTTATTAAGTTCTTAACTATTAGCAAAGAAGAAAAATAGTTAGTTCTAGAAAGGCGGAAAATATGAACAAAGTTATTTTAATGGGAAGACTTACAAAGGATCCAGAAGTTAGATATACTCAAACTAACAATACTTTAGTTGCAAGCTTTTCTTTAGCAGTAAATAGAAGATTTGCAGCTCAAGGTGCTGAAAGACAAGCTGATTTTATTAATATCGTAGCTTGGAACAAAACTGGAGAATTCTGCAGTAAGTATTTCAAAAAAGGACAACAAGTTGGTGTTGTTGGTAGAATCCAAACAAGAACTTGGGATGATGACCAAGGAACAAAACACTATGTAACTGAAGTTGTTGCAGAGGAAGCATATTTCGCAGATTCAAAAAGAGAAAATGGAGATTCATCAAATTTTGAAAATACTTTCGGAACTAATTTATCTGAAAATACAGAATTCCAAGTAAATTCTTCTGATGATGATTTACCATTTTAAGAGATAAAAATTAGAATGGGAGGAAAAGAAAATGGCTGATAAAAAACAAGCTAAGAGAAGAAATAATAATCAAGATGATGATTTTAACCCAAAATTTAGAAAAGCTAAAAGAAAAGTTTGTGCATTATGTAATGATAAAAACTTCGTTTTAGATTACAAAAATGCTGATCAATTAAAGAAATTTATCAATGAAAAAGGTAAAATTTTACCTAGAAGAGCAACAGGAGCATGTGCTAAACATCAAAGATTAATTACTTTAACTGTAAAAAGAGCTAGACATATTGCAATTATACCATATACACAAGACTAATATGGTTTGAGAAAGAGGGAAAATGGGACGTACCATTTTTCCCTCTTTTTGTTTGCCCAAAATTGAGGGAAAAGTGGTACGTCCCATTTTCCCTCTTGAAATAAAAATAGTATATGTTATAATGATGGTATATTGATGGACGAGAGGAGAATATATGGAAAATCAAAAATTGTTAGATGGTTTAGAAAATTTTTTCCAAAAAGATATGAGCATCAAGCAAGATTTGTTAAATTTAGCACCAAATGAAATGGATGATTTAACAGAAGAACAAAGAATAGAATATATCGATAAATTATATGCAAGCATTCGAGATTTTAAAGCAGATTTTGTGTCTAGTTTAACAGGGTTGGAATTTCCAGCAGAAGTTATGGAGGCAGTAACAAGATATTTTGATAGATTAACTGAGAAATTTGCTATTGGAAAATATGATAGTGGAATTACAAGAGAAACCTTCCAAAAGGGCTTTTCTAATATGGACTCAAAATTAGTAGAAGATGTAAAAAATACTTTTGTTGGATATACAGATAGAAGAGAAGGCATTGTTCAGCTAATCGATAGAGCAAATACTATTAATGAATTGTTACACATATTGCATCAATATGTAATGAATAATGAAGAACTATTACAGTCTTTGCCTGAAGTAGCAACCAAGGAAAATGATGTAAAATATCCAATTACTTTAAGAGGTACAAAAACAGAGTTCTCAGAGGGAATATTTCAAGATTTTCCAGATGATTTAGACGTTGGATGGACAGATATTGTTTCATTAAAAGAAAAAGTTATCATGATGGTAAGAGATAGAGGACATGCGCTAACAATTGATATTACTCCTTCTCAAGATAAAGTAACGGTAAGATATTTTGTCCCAAAATTGTGTAATAGAGAAATGGTAGAAGCCTTACCTGGAGTTGATAGAGCTCATATCACAGATTCTGGAGCAACAGGTGTTTTTGAATGCAGTAGAGAAGAGCTATCTAGTCACTTGTTTGATTTTATAGAGAGAGTTCCAATGGATTCTGATATGCCAGAATTCAAACATTATAAAGCGGAAAATTCTGTGGTTATCAATGAGAAAGGGTATGTAACAAGTGTTATAAGTCATGGAGAAGAAGTTGCAACTTTTGGGGGTGACCAAGTAGTAAATTTTACGACTAAAGATGGAAAATTATCAGTGTATTCTGCGACTGAAGAGAAAAAAGAAGAAGTGTTTTCTTCTGAAGATGCTAAAGATGTAGCATTACAAAAAGGAACAGAAGGAAGAACAATTAGTCGAATTAAATTATTACAACAAAAGATTAAAGATGTACTTACAAATTTGAAAAATAAATTAACAAGAAATGGTGAAGAGGTTACTAAAGATGACAAATCAGAAAGAGATTAACGATATAGCTAAAGAAGTTGTAGAAGTATTGGAATATTTTGATGAAGACTTTTTGTCAAAGATTCCAGAAGAGGTTAGAAAAAGTTTTCAAAAACTTTCAGAAAATTCTACGATTAATATAGAGATTGACAAAAATAAAAGTTTAAGTGAACAGAATATATCAAAAGAAACAAAAGATTTTATTGCCATTTTATATTATGAGTATGTTGCAGATGAAGACGAGAAAAAAGAAATGGTAAAAGTTTGGAATGAAAATGAGGAGTTATATCAAGAATCTTTAAAGCAAAATATTGTTGTCAATAGCATATTCCATGACGATTTAAGTGATACTCAAAAAGATATACTACAAGAAGAGAAAAAAGAAATGGTTGTATATCAAACGCAAAATGTATTTCAAAAAATAGTTAGTTTTTTGAAGAATATTTTTAAAAGATAGAAACCTAAATAGATAATAATAAAATAGAAAGGAAGTACAAAAATGGAAAGAAAAAGAGGATTTGAAGTTGCAAAAGGATGGGAAGACAAAGAAATTAATTTACCAGTTAGAAAAACAGGAAGGTCTGCAGGATATGATGTTGAGGCTGCAGAAGATACAGTTATTCCTGCATTTAAACCAGGTATGAAACCAACACTTGTAAAAACAGGAATTAAGGCATATATGGAGCCAGACGAGATGCTTTGCTTATATAATAGAAGCTCAAATCCAGGCAAAAAAGGTTTGATATTAGCAAATAGTGTAGGAATTGTGGATAGTGATTACTATGGAAATCCTGACAATGATGGACATATTATGTTTGCTTTTTTTAATGTGAAAGAAGAAGACATTGAAATTAAGAAAGGTGATGCAATTGGTCAAGCAATTTTCCAAAAATTTTTAATAACAGATGACGATAATGCAACAGGTGCAAGAATGGGTGGATTTGGTTCAACAAGTAAATAGTTATTCAGAAACCGTTTAAATTTATTGGAAGAATTTAGGCGGTTTTTTCGTTGACTTTTTCCAAAATCTGTAGTATAATCTTAGTGTAGTGATTTTTAAATTCTACTTGGAAGGAGTGACGAAAATGTTTAATATAGGTGATAAGGTTGTCTATCCATTACATGGAGCAGGCGTAATTGAATCAATCGAAGAAAAAGCTATATTAGATGAAAAACAATCTTACTACATAATCAAAATGCCAGGCGAAGTTAAAGTTATGGTTCCAACTAGCAAGGCTGAAGATATTGGAGTTAGAAGTATTATTGACCAAGAAGGTGCTTTAAAAGTTATTAAAGTATTGGAAGAAGAAAGTACTGAAATGTCAACAAATTGGAACAAAAGATATAGAGATAATATGGAAAAAATGAAAACAGGTGACATTTATGAAGTCGCTGATATTGTAAGAAACCTTAGCTTCAAACAAAAAGATAAAGGATTATCTACAGGTGAGAAGAAAATGTTATTAAATGCAAAACAAATTCTAGTAAGTGAATTAGTTTTAGCACAAGATAAGGATAAAAAAGAGGTTGAAGAACTAGTAGAAGGAAAGATTAATGAATCTTATGAAAATCATTTAACAATGTTAGAAGAAGTTGAACCTCTTGCAGCTGGTAGTGAAAATACAAATATTATGAAAAAATTTATTCCTAATGTATAATTAATTAAATATGATTTAAACAAAAGAAGCAGATGAAATCATCTGCTTTGTTTTTTATACTTTAAAAATGAGGGAATTGGGGACGTACCACTTTTCCCTCAATATATAAAGAGAGGGAAAAGTGGTACGTCCCCAATTCCCTTTAAATTTACTTCTTTGTTATATATTTGTAACATTTTAGTAATTTTTTTGGGGGATTTACGTAATATCTGTCGAATAATATATTGTGAAAGGTTTGATTAATTTTGAGTGGATATGATGAAATTAAAGAGGAAGTAAAAGCTGCAAACGATATAGTTGACGTAGTTTCAAGATATGTCAGTTTGAAAAAATCGGGAAGAAATTATATGGGCTTATGTCCTTTTCATTCTGAAAAAACTCCATCATTTAATGTAAGACCAGACAATCAATTTTTCTATTGTTTTGGATGTCACGCAGGCGGTGATGTTTTTACTTTTATAAGCAAAATAGAAAATATGACGTTTAATGAAAGTTTAGAGTTTTTAGCAGAACGAGCAAATATAAAGCTTCCTGAGAACAAAAGCTTTGACGATCCTAGTACTAAGTTAAAAGAGAAAATGTTTGCTATCTATGCAGATAGTACGCTTTTTTATCATGAACGACTATACAAACCTTTAGCCAAAATAGCGCAAGACTATGTGAAAAAGAGAAAATTGAATAGTACAACTCTAGAACAATTTAAAATTGGGTATTCTGGAGAAACTAATGAATTATATCGTTTCCTACACAATAAAGGATATTCAGATAAAGATATTGAAATGACAGAATTGTGTGTAAAAGGAAAAGATGGAAATTATTATGATTTCTTTAGAAAAAGATTAATGTTTCCTATTATGAATGTTTCTGGAAAAGTAATGGCATTCGGAGCCAGAAAATTAGAAGAAGATGGAAATCCAAGAAATCCAAAATACTTAAATTCGAGAGATAGTTTGATATTCAAAAAGAGAGAGAATTTATTTGCTCTAAATTTTGCCAAAAAAGAGGATATCAAGTCTTTAATTTTAGTAGAAGGAAATATGGATGTTATTTCTTTGCACTTAAGAGGAATTAGAACGGCGGTTGCTTCTTTGGGAACAGCTTTTACAATTGAACAAGCAAAATTAATTAGAAAATATACGGATAAAGTAATTCTTAGTTATGATGCTGATTCAGCTGGGCAAAAAGCAATTTTAGCTGCAAATGAACTTTTAGAGAAGGCTCGGAATTGAAGCAAGAGTCTTGCAAATTGACGTTCCAGGAGTGAAAGATCCAGATGAATATATTATTAAATATGGAGCTGGAAGATTTAAGCTTTTAATGGAAAATGCAATTTCAATGGTAGAATACAAGGTAAAAGTATTAAAAGAAGAATATAATTTGAATGTGGCTAGTGATAAGATTAGATTTTTAAAAGAAGTTTCAAAATTGATTGCGAAAGTAGAAAGCAAAATTGAACGAGAGATTTATATTGATAAGATTTCAAAACAATATGGGATTTCAAAAGAGGCTGTATTTGGAGAAATTAATAAACTTTTATATAAATCTAATCAAGATACAAACAAAATATTAACAAGACCACTTCCTAATAAAGAAAAGAAAGAAGTACCAGAGATTTTTAACGTTGAACAAGAACGCGAAAAGATGATTTTATATTTTTTGATTAAGAATTACGAAGAAGTTGGAGAAAAAATTGTCTCAAAAGTAAAGATAGAAGATTTTAAAGTCGAAAAATATAAAAACATTTACAATAAAATATTAGAACTTAAAAATAATGGTAATAATATTTATAATGGACTAACGAATATTGAAGAAGAAGAATTTCAATCAAGTCTGGGAGAGGTTTTATTTTCAGAATATGAATTAAATTCTGTAGAAAAATTTACAGAAGATATCATTAACAATTATGAGAAAAATAAATTAAATTCTCGAAAAAATGAAATACTAAAATTGTTGAATGATAAAAGCCTAAAAAAAGAAGAAGTAATTAGTCTTGAAGAAGAATTAAATAAGATCATAATGGAATTGGCTAAAGTTAAGTAGGAGGGGAATTTTTTAAGGAATGAAAAAAGAAGAAGTAGAAGAAAAGAAAGTGAAAAAGACTAAAACTACTGCAAAAGCTAAAGAAGATAAAGTTGAAAAAGAAATAAAAAAATCTACTAAGACAAAGGTTAAGGAAAAAACAGAGAAAGCAGAAAAGGTAGAAAAAGCAGAGAAGACAGAGAAAGTAAAGAAAGTAGAAAAAGTAGAAGTAAAAAAAGAAAAGAAAAAGAAGGTTGAAGAACCAAAAGTAGAAGAAGAATTAAAAATAGAAGAAAAACCAAAAAGAACAAGAAAAGCAAAAAAAGAAGAAAAGCCGGAAGAACAACAATTAGAATTGACTCTACCAGAAGAATCAGTGGTAGAAGAGAAAAAAGAGAAAAAAACTAGAAAAAAGGCAAGTAAAGAAAAAGAAGAAGTAGAAGCTGTAGAAGAAAAGACTGAAGAAAAAGTAGAAACAAATAAAGAAGAAAAAGCTCCAGAAACTTCAGAAAAAGCAAAGGTAATGGAGATTATCAAAAACGTAAAAAGCAAAGGAAATATTACTTATGGTGAACTTGCTTCTGAACTTGGTGAAGTTGGACCAGAGGAAATAGATAAGGTTTTTGAGGCATTTGAAGAATTAGGAATCAATGTATTAAAAGATGATGATGACTTATTAGAGCCTGACTTAGAAGATTTAGAAGATGTTGAAGAAATAAAATTAGATGATTTAGAAACTTCTACATTAGATGGTGTCAATGTTGATGATCCAGTAAGAATGTATTTAAGAGAAATTGGTAAAATTCCTTTATTATCTTTTGATGAAGAATTAGAACTTGCAAAAAGAGTATTAGAGGGAGATGAAGAAGCAAAACAAAAACTTGCTGAGTCAAACTTAAGATTAGTTGTTAGTATTGCTAAAAAATATGTTGGTAGAGGAATGCTATTCTTAGATTTAATCCAAGAAGGAAACATGGGATTAATTAAAGCTGTTGAAAAATTCGATTATACAAAAGGGTATAAGTTTAGTACTTATGCGACATGGTGGATTAGACAAGCTATTACTAGAGCAATTGCTGATCAAGCTAGAACAATAAGAATACCGGTTCATATGGTAGAAACAATTAATAAATTGATTAGAACTTCTAGACACTTATTACAATTATTAGGAAGAGAGCCTACTCCGGAAGAAATTGCTGAAGAAATGGAAATCCCTGTTGAAAAGGTTATGGAAATTCAAAAAATCGCTCAAGATCCAGTATCTCTTGAAACACCAATTGGTGAAGAAGATGATAGCCATTTAGGAGATTTTATTCCAGATGATGAAAGTCCTGCACCACACGATAGTGCAGCATATACACTTTTAAAAGAACAATTAGAAGAAGTTATGGGAACGTTAACTCCTAGAGAAGCAAAAGTTTTAAAATTAAGATTTGGATTAGAAGATGGAAAAGCCAGAACTCTTGAAGAAGTAGGTAAAGAATTCCAAGTAACTCGTGAGAGAATTAGACAAATTGAAGCAAAAGCTTTAAGAAAATTAAGACATCCATCTAGATCAAAGAGATTAAAAGACTATATGACATAGAATTAAGAATAATGAGGTGATTGAATTGGGAAAAATTGCAAATGATGCCAAGAACTTACTTCTTGGAAATGATGGTTCAGATAAAGAGCCAGTAGATTTTAAAACCGAATTACAGAATGCCATAAAGGCTGGATTAATAACAAAGGCAGATGGAACTCTTTTAATTACTTCTAGAACAAACTGTGATAAACTTGCAGATGCAATCACAAAAACAGAAGAAAAAGAAGTCGCTAGAGCTGCCAAGGAAGATGGAATGGAATTTGACACTCTAGAAGAAGCAAAAGAATATGAGGAAGAGCAAGTAGAGAAAAAAGAAGAAAAAGCTAAAAAACAAAGAGAGCGTCAAGCAAAGGAGCAAGAACAATCTTTAGAGCAACAAATTCAAGCAAGTCAAAATGCTACAAGAGCTAAAATGGCATCTGAAAGAGATATGACAAAAGATAAGCAAATTGAGAGAAAATAAATAGAAATAAGCAAAAAGTGGTTGACAAACCACTTTTTTCGTGTTAAAATATCTAACTGTAAACTGCTTAGCTATGGTTATAAATGTTTTGAAATAAAAGCTACCAGAGATTTTGAGGAGTTAGCGAGTATTACGAAAAGGGAGGTGCATTTTTAATGTACGCAATTATTGAAGCATGTGGGAGACAATATAAAGTAGAAGAAAATGCAACAGTATTCTTCGAAAAGTTAGAAGAAGAGGAAGGAAAGAAAGTTACTTTTGATAAAGTAATTCTTGTATCTGATAACGGAAAAGTTCAAGTTGGAAATCCTTATGTTAAAGGAGTAAAAGTTGAAGGTAAAGTTGTTTCTCATGGTAGAGGAAAGAAAATTCTTGTTTTCAAATATAAAGCAAAGAAAAATGAGAGAAAAACAAGAGGACACAGACAAGATTATACTAAAGTAGAGATTACTTCAATCAAAGCTGGAACAGCTGCTAAAAAAGCTGAGACAGAACCTGCAGAAAAAGCAGAAGCTAAAAAAGAAACAAAATAAATTAAAGAGATTATAAAGATTTAAAAAGCGAAGGGAGTGACTTTCAAGATGGCACATAAAAAAGGTCAAGGTAGCGTTAAGAACGGAAGAGACAGTGAGTCAAAAAGACTTGGTGTAAAAAAAGCTGACGGACAAGAAGTAAAAGCTGGAAATATTTTAATTAGACAAAGAGGAACTAAAGTATATCCAGGAACAAACGTTGGAATCGGTAGTGATGATACATTATTTGCTTTAACAGATGGAAAAGTTAAATTTGAAAGAAAAGGTAAAGATAAAAAGCAAGTTAGTGTATATAGCGAAGCAAAATAAATGAGGATGAGGGAAATTGGGACGTACCACTTTTCCCTCTTTTGTTTTTAAATCAAAAAAGATGGAAAAGTGGCACGTCTCAATTTTCCATAAAAAGATTTTAAAAATTTTTGTTAAAATATTTGAAAAAAATAGATTTATATGGTTTAATATATAATGTATTTATATCTTTTTAAAAAGGAGACTTTATTATGCAGAAAAAACCGTTAATTTTAATAGTTTGTGGAGCGGTTGTAGTTTTTGCAATTATACTTTTAGTTGTATATTTAGCAAAAGGCGGATCAACCGATATTAAAGATATTGCAGCAGGAAAAAATGTACAAGAGTTAGAAAGTCCAACAATAGAATTATCTGCATACCCTGTAGAAGAAACAGAGGGGAGTGTTGAAATTAGTGTTGTTGCTTCAATTGGTGGAAAAAATGAAATTCTATCAATAACAACTCCTGATGGAAATACAACAGGATATACTTCTGATAAAAAATTTACAGTAAAAGAAAATGGAGAATATTCTTTTACAGTTAGAGCAAGTAATGGACAAGAAACAACAAAGTCTATTAATATAGAAAATATTATTACAATATCAGCTGATAACCCATATATTCCAGATGGATTTTCACATGTTGATGGAACAGAAGTAGATACAGGTTTTGTAATTCAAGATAAATGGGGAAATCAATATGTTTGGGTTCCAGTAGAGACTGGTTCGTTAATTAGAACAGCTCCATCTGATAAATATCTTGAAGATGACTATACTGCTAGTGCTTTTAATAACAGTGTTGCAAAATATTATGGATTTTATATTGCAAAATATGAATCAAGTAAAGATACAGTAAATGGTATTGTTGTATCAAAGAGCGTTGAGGGAGAAATTCCTTGGAAAAATGTAACTTATGATGATGCATTTAATGCTGCTAGAAATACAGCAACAGCATATAACTATATTGGAGTTAAAACCGCTTTAGTTAATAGTTATGCTTGGGATACAGCTTTAAACTGGATGAATAATGCTGTAACAAATTATTCAACATCAAGAAGTTATGGAAATTATAGTAATCAAATATTACCAACTGGTTCTACAGAAAGCGATATTGTTAACGAAATAACAGATATGGCTGGAAATTTAAGAGAATGGACTACAGAAAAATATGATGAAGAAGTTCTTAATAGTGGAACTACAACAGATGATACTACTTCAACAGAAGTATCATATAGAGTTGTACGTGGTGGTAGTGCTACAATGGATAAAATTGCTAATAGTCGTATTGGAGAGAGAACAGATTTACAAGATAACTATTGGGGATTTAGAATGGTATTATATAAAGAATAAAAGGTGTTGCCATGAAAATAAAAATGATAGGAACTGGTTCAATAGGAGCCAGTTCATTTAGTAGTAGTATTTTAGTAGAAGATAAGATTTTAATTGATTTAGGAAATGGAAATGTGAAACACATGAAAGAATTTCGGTGTGAATCCTTGTTCTATTAGTGTAATATTAATTAGTCACTTACATGGAGATCATTTTGCAGATATTCCATTTTTTATGTTTGATAAGTTCTTCAATGGTTCAGACGAAAAGACAATTATTTATTGTCCGGAAGGAACGAAGAAAAAGATAGAAGGATTATTTTATCTCATGTTTCCTGCAGATTTTGAAAAGGTTCAAGATGAATCAAATGTTGAATTTCGAGAATTCTCAAAATTAGAAAGAGAAGAAGTGTTGCCAAATATATATGTAGATTCTTTCCTAGTAGATCATGGAAATTGTAAGCCAGCTTATGGGTTCACAATTGAAAGAGATGGAAAAATAGTAGGACTTTCTGGAGATAGCAAATTATGCTCAGAAGTCGAACAAATTGTGGAAAAAAGTGATGTGGCAGTTTTAGATGCAAGCTTTATTGAAAAAGGAGAAATTTCACATATGGGATTGGTAGACATGGAAGAATTATTTGAGCAATATCCAAATAAGAAAATTATTCCAACTCACATGCATGACGAGACTAAGAAAATGGCAAGAAAGATGGATAATCCCAATTTTATTGTTTTAAATGATGGAGAAGAATTTGAATTTTAAAACAAAAAAATTAAAAATAGGTGTTGACAATTGCGTTGAGCCGTGTTAAAATAAAATACAGTTAATTCAATATGAATTAACTGTATTTATTATATTTACTGAAGCCTAAAAATTGAATCTATTTTGATAAAGATGGCTTTAATTTTTTGCACTTTTTTGAAAATAAAAAATATTTTAAAAAATTTAAAAAAAAGCGTTGACAAATTTGACTACTAGTAGTATAATAAATCTCGTTCCGAACAAATCGGAAAAAGTACTTTGAAAAATAAACAATAAATACAATATCCTTTGAATAATTCTAAGAGAATTAAAATTTTAACCAAAAGGTATAATGTAAATTGTACCAGCAGTTTTAAATAATTAAGAGTCAAAGAACTTTGAATTTTTGCTAAATTACAGAACGAATGTAATTTAGCTTTAGAAACGAGTAGTACAAGGAAAACGATTGAGGGATTGACGCAAACGTACATAAGTACGTTGAGGAAGCCCGATTGAAGTTTGACACAGTAATACGAAGTTTATAAAGATAAATTTGAGAGTTTGATCCTGGCTCAGGATAAACGCTGGCGGCGCACATAAGACATGCAAGTCGAAC
>JAFUWA010000048.1 GCA_017477355.1 Clostridia bacterium | reverse complement strand
AATTTTGAGTTAAAATTTCATATCCATATTGTTCTAAATAGCGAATTACAACTTTTTCTCCCTCATCTCCCTTTTCTTTATTTTTACTCTTTATATTTTCTAACATACCCAGCCCCTACTATTTCTTCAATTAAATCATCTATCTCCATCATACTAAGTAAATTTAGTGTTGCTTGAATCGAATTATTCGTTCTAAAACAGATTTCATCTAATGAAACAGGTTCATCATTTAAAATCCCATAAATTTTTCGATACTCTTTTTTCACAAACTCATTCTTCTTTGGAATTTCCTTTACTAAATCCTGAAATTCTGGAATTTCATCAACAATGTCTCTTGATGATATTGCCATAATTGCTCCTTCTTCTTTAATTAATCGATTTACCCCTACTCCATTTTTGCTATCTAATCTTCCTGGAAGAGCAAAAACTTTTTTTCCTTGTTCTCTGGCTAATTTAGCAGTAACACTTGTACCGCTTCGATGCTTTGCTTCTACTACTAACACCCCTTGAGAAAGCCCTGCTATAATTCGATTTCTTTTTAGGAAATAAGTAGCCTGTGCCTTTATATTTGGCTCATACTCGCTAATAACCAATCCATTCTTTTCAATAATTTGGTGATAAAGTTTCTCATTTTGTTCAGGATAAATATGATGAAACCCACATGGTAAAACTGCAATTGTTCTTTTTCCACGATTTAAAGTTTCCTCATGTGCAACTGTATCTGCGCCAACTGCCATGCCACTCACAATTGTAATTCCTCGAAGACATAAATCCTTGACAAACTTTTGCTCAATCTTTCTTCCATATGCTGTTAAATCCCTACTACCAACAATTGAGAAACACAAAGAATTTACTAAACTATAATTACCTTCATAATATAACTTCATTGGAGGATCTTTTATAGATTTTAAACTCAATGGATAATTTGAGTCTTCATAATTAATAATATTCATTTTTCTCCTTCCTTAATTATTTCTATACTTTGATTATAATTATCGCTTGTCCATAAAGCGATATCGAATCGCTTCCAAAATATGTTTATCTTTGATATTTTCGGAACCCTCTAAATCCGCAATTGTTCTCGCAATTTTTAGAATCTTAGAATAACTTCTTGCACTTAATTTATTTTTCTGAAAATATTTTTCTAAAATACTTTTAGAAGACGATGAAAGAACACAGAACTCTTCCATCAATTTAGGAGTTAATTCACTATTCGTATAAATTCCATATTCTGCATAACGCTCTTGCTGAATTTTTCTTGCTTTTTCCACCCTTTCTTTTATTTTACAAGAGAGTTCTTCTTTTGTGTTTTCGAAACTTTTAAATTTTACATTTGGAACCTCTATATGTAAGTCAATTCTATCTAGAAGTGGTCCACTCACTCTATTTTTATAATTTTGAATTTGACTTGGTGTGCATTTACACTCTCGCTCTTTATCTCCAAAATAGCCACATGGGCAAGGATTCATACTTGCCACTAACATAAAATTACATGGATATGTTAAATTAGCTTGAACTCTACTAATAGAAACCTTTCTATCCTCCATTGGCCCTCTTAATACTTCCAAACTAGAATGCTTAAATTCCGGAAGTTCATCTAAAAATAAAACTCCATGATGTGCTAAACTAACTTCACCTGGTTTCGGAAATGCTCCTCCACCTGCCATACTTACCGCAGAAATAGTATGATGTGGATTCCTAAAAGGTCTTGTTCGCATGATACCTTGTGCTTCATTCTTTCCAATAATACTATAAATTTTAGTTACTTCTAATGCTTCTTCAAAACTTAAATCTGGTAAAATAGTAACAATTCTTTTTGCCATCATTGTTTTACCGCGAGCCAGGACTTCCCATTAGAAGAACATTATGATTTCCGTGCGACTGCAATTTCCAAAGCTCTTTTTGTACCAGCTTGTCCCTTTACTTCGCTATAATCAATAGAATATAATGTTCCATTTTTTCGTGCTCCGTAAGAAGATGTTGGAATAGGCTCAACTTGCATTTTTCCATTTAAATAATTCACTAATTCTTTTAAATCTGATACTCCTATTACCTCAATTCCACTAACACATGCTGCTTCTTTCTCATTTTTCTTAGGAACAATAACTCTTCTTATTCCAAATCTCAAAGCTTCAATACACATTGGTAAAACACCATTTACTGGCTCTACTCTTCCTTCCAAAGAAAGTTCCCCTATTAAAATAGTGTCTTTTAATCTGCTACCTTCATAAATAATTCCTATTGACGTTAACACTCCTGCTGCAATTGCTAAATCAAATACAGATCCGATTTTCTTAATATTAGCGGGTGATAAATTAATAACATATTTTCTACTAAGTAACTCTATTCCGCAATTTTTAATTGCTGTTCTTACTCTTTCTTTGGCTTCTTTGACACTCACATCAGGAAGGCCTATAATTTCCCACGCTGGCAAACCACTTGAAATATCCACTTCTATTTTAACTAGCACTCCATCAAGCCCTTGTAGTGCTATTGATTTAATGATTGATACCATTTTTCTCCTTTCTTGATGTCCTACTTATGTACCAATAAATAATATTCCTTTTTATTTGAATTGTTTAGAAAAAATTGGCGAACTGCCATGAATCAAAATAATTGACATTTCTAATATGATATGATAATTATGATAATATCATTCTTTTTTGAAAAATTGTAATATCTTCTTAAAGAACTAATATAATCGTTTAATATTCACACAAAAAACTAACACGAAATTTTTCAAAAGTCAAATAAAATCGTTCGACAAAATTCGACAAAGGAGAATAATCATATGAAAGAACCATCTGAAAATGAATTGTTATATGCAAAACTAGAAGATAAAATTCATTTTTGTGAAACAAGAAACAAAATTACACACATAGATTTTTTTACTGAACCAGAGATTATTAAAATTCAAAAATACTTAAAGTCCATCAAATTCAAAAATTATTTTATTTTTGGCGGGTATGATGCAGCCTCTAGAAAAATGGTTTTCTTTTACCCAGAAAAACTGGAAAATTTAGTTGATGAAACTGAGCCATCAAAACTACAAATTGCAAGTCAATTTTTAGAAATTCTTCGTATTTCACTACCAGCAAGTCAAGTTGGAGAATATGAACATCGTGATTACTTAAGTGCTATTATGAAATTTGGAATTATCAGAGAAAAGTTTGGAGATATTGTTGTTTATCCAGAAGGAGCTGATTTTATTGTTCAAAAAGAAAACGCTCCCTATTTCAAAGATAGTTTGTCAGAATTAATTCGTTTTCGAAAATCTGACATTACTCTCTTAGATATGTCTAATCTTCACGAGAATTGTCAAAGAACCGAAGAAATATCTATCATAGTTAATTCTATGAGAATTGATAATTTCGTGGCTGAAATATGCCATTGTTCTCGAAATAAAGCCGAAGAAATTTTATTACAAGAACGTGTTATGATAAATTATGAATCTGTTATCAAAAACTCAAAGTCAGTAAACATGAATGATATTATTACAATTCGAGGTTTTGGAAAATTTATTGTCAAAGAAATTGCAAGGAAAACAAAATCTGATAAAGATGTTGTTATTCTTATCCATAATATATAAAAATTAAAAACTGATAGTTTTTCAACTACCAGTTTTTAATTTTTTAAATCTTTTATTTTTTATCTTTTGTTTTTTTATTTTTTCTTTTGTGATCAGCTCTTCATTTATAGAATTTTTTTCTTCTTACAAATTGAACTGTTACATAACTCATTCCAGCTATTATAATAATGACTGGGACAAGAATCAATAATACATCTCCTGTTTTCTCAGCAACTATTTTTGCTAGAGATTGTTGTTCTGTTAAACCTGTTGGTGGAGAGAATGTTACATACTCTGTAAAGTCTGTATCAAGCTCTGCTTTTGCAATTGATACTAATGTTTCTCTCTCGTCTTCAGGAATTGATAAGTCATTTACTGATTCAATTGGAGCTTTTGTTGTATTTCCAATATAACCAGTGTTCTCACCTTCAGCATACACATAAACCTTTCTACCAACTGCGTTTGTTGCTTTAACAATTTCAGCAATGTTATCAATTACAACACCATTTAAATCTACTTCTGATGTTAATGTTCTTGAAGCTTGTAAATCTAGTACATAGAAATATTTATTAATTTCTTTCTGATACTCTTCTTCTGACTTATTATATGGATTTCCAATACTTTTTACATTTGTTGTATCTGCTGTACCATTTCTATTAAAGTCATAATAACTTTCACCCGGTTTTGCTTCAATTGTATGTTCAATATCATTAATTGTTACATAATCATCATCTTTGATAGGTCTTAAGAATTTATAAACACCAAGAACGATTTCTTCTCCGTTGTAAATTGTCCTTCCCTTTTCTTTTTCAATATTGAAAGCTAAGTTGTTATTTGTATTTGGTTCTTTCTCGTTATAATAATCTTTTTGACCATCTGTTATCTTAGTAACAGGATTATGACCTTCTTCATAAATAATATCTTTTAATAGACCTCTTTGTGAAATTTCTTTTGTTGTATATGTCAAATATTGCATTTGATCATTTTCATCTTTGTTCTCTTCTGGCTTGAAGATTAAGTCGTTATCAACATAGTCAATAAATTGATCTACCCTAGTTTGGACTTTTGCTTCATTTCCAGATGATACAGCATTATAATAGATATTTCCTAAGTAGTATCCTGGTTTGTAATCGCTTTGAGCCTTTTTCGTAATATTAATGTAAGTATATCTAGCTCTTACTGCCTCTGAACCTACTGGTGTAACAGTATCATAAGTATATTCTCCAGTTTGAGCATTTTTCAATTTCCTAATACCTTTTGCACTATCTCCATTATACAATAAGTTGTATAGATAGCTATATGCATAATTGTATTCTCTCTTCTCTCTGTCTATCTTATCAGTTATTTTACTATCTCCATCACTATAATCAATCTTTGGATTTGGAGTCTCTGGATCACCATATGTTACATTTAATTCTACAGTATTTTCTGCTTCTAATTTTCGTTCTAGCCATGCTGCAACGTGATCTACATCACTAATATTAGCAATAGCTACTCTAAATTTAATTGTAATTGTCATACCTTGAAGCAAGTCTGTATCAATGTTTGCATATCTGAAACCTTGATTATTTCCAGGTATATTTCTATTTAATACCTGAACTTCTTCATACCCTCTTGATTTATTATAATTAATTACTGCTGTATGTTTGATAGTTCCATCAGTATTTTTCTCATAAACAACATCAAAGAAAATATCTAATAATGTAGCTCCATCTGATGTAATCGCTCTAACTTCTGTAATGTCATTCATTAATTGTAATTTTGTTCTTGGTCTTTCAATTAATCCAAAGTTTACATCTCTGATTGAATAATAGTAATTTACAATAGTTTTAACTTTACCATTCATTACTCTATTTTCTTTTGTAATCGTTAATCCTGGTATAATTGAGCTTTCACCTTCATAGTAATTATCATAATATTCAATATCTACATCGAAAGTCTTTGTATCAGCAAACATTGCTGTATGTTTTGCTAATAGTTCTCTTTCTTTTACTTTATCAGAGATAATTTTATCTGACATTGAATCTGTTTCTTCTGGAAGTGGAATATTTGCATTTGTTCCATCAGCATTTTTCGCTAATGCATTATTTGCTTTTAATACTGTATCCATTAAGTATGTTGTTGTTGTAGAATATTCCATTACTTCTATTCTTCTAATCTCGTTGTCTTTTGCTACTGAGTAAATTGTTGAACCTAAAGTTGGTTCTGCTGCACTATTAAATGGATTTGTATTTCCAGACTTTCTAGCAAATGCTGTTGCTAAAACGACTTCAGATTCATCAGACGCATTTCCCACATCTGTATATTTTACTGATTGATAATCTTGTCCAGAATATCTAATTAAGTTACCATCTGTTGTTACTAGGTAATCTTTTTCATCACCATAAATAAATCTTACTGTATATAGACCTGCATGGATTTTATAGCAGTCATCTTTTGATTCTCTGCTACTCGTTGCATTAACTGGCTTACCGCTTGTAATATCTTCTGTAGCATCACCAAAATAATATTTTCCATCTTCACCTGTTCTATACCATAATCCAGTATCTACATAGTACTCTTCAGATCCATCACTCTTTCTTACAACTTCATAAAGTTTTACTAAGACATTTGCTGCTGGAATATCTGAATTATTCATAATTCCATCTCCAACTAATTGTCCATCTGATGAACTTGTTGCTGTTGGATTTAATTCTTCAAATACGATACCAGAAATATTTCTATAGTAGTATTTCTCTACTTTTGGACCTGGTGTAGGTGGTGGCGGTACATCTTTTAGAAGTACTTTTATACCTGTTTCAAAAGAATCATCTTCAAATCCTTTATTATTTGTTTCATCGTAAGAAATTGGGGTTCCATCTTCATTAAATTCTACGTTACCTGGGTTAGAGTTTTGATCTACTAAACCAGCAGGAGTCGTACCATCAGTTTGGTAGAAAGAATATGCTCCAATTTCAGCGATATTCAATTTACTATCATTTATTCCGCCATCAGCAGGATCTAAGATAATATATCCCTCACTATTTCTGTTAACTTTATATCTAATATAAATATCAAAGCTTTCTCCTGGCTCTAACGTGATTTTATCAAAAGTATCTTCTCCTTTAATAAAACTTGCTTGGCAAAGACTGCTTGTTCTCGTTGGATTCTCGTAACTAGATGAGCTTTCTACAGTCAAAGCAGTACCACTAGCCAAATCATTTAATTTAGCATCTATTCTAGTTAAATCTTTTGATGCATAATCTATAACTTCTCTCACTACAGCCTTTTGCTCTGTAGAGTCATTTTTTACTGTAATTTTATAAGTTAAAATAACATTTAAATCATTATCTAAAATTACATTTAAGTCATTACCTGCTTTTCCAAATTGGTTATTTTCAATAACTGTATCATATACTTTATTGTCAACACCATTTTTGTATTTTTCTGTTCTAAATTCATAATCTTCTCTGTAAACACTTAATGTATATGGATTCTTTTGAACATTGTGTTCAGATGTATAATCTGATCCGTCTGCGCTTCCAGCACCTGTTCCAACTCCTCCATATTCATAATTTGTTCTATGATTATTGACTGTTACATCTGCACTAACAACATCTTTTGTTAAGCTTAAGTTAACGTCATCTTCTCTTTGGTATAAACCTAAATCAATATGTTTCAAGTAATCAATTTCACCCTCATCATCGGTTCCTCTTACATAGAAGTTATAAGTTTTGGCAATCATAGTAATACTTCTATTTGGGCCTGTAGTATCTGTGTAATTGTTCTCCCAAGTAGTATTTGTATCATTTTCTATTTGACTACCGTTCCATATTAATTTACTTTCTTGTAAGTTTCCATTTAAAGATGTTTCATATGCTAATGGTTTTCCATTTGTTCCTTCTGTATTTCCAAATGCAACATTATATGCAATTGTTTCTAAACTGTTATTAAATTTTTGTCTTTCTTGTTCTTCTGCATTAGAGTCAACTCTATAATTTGGATTAGTTTCTCTAAATTGACTTTCTCCTGATGGTGTTGTTGCTTGGTATCTCTCACCATTATATTCAAATGTAATATAGTAAGATACCAATGTTGCATTATTATAATTGAATTCCTGATTTTCTGGTACATTTGACCAAATATCTCTATCTTTGTCGACACCACCTGTTTTTACATCACCTTTTCTCACTCTACCAAATGTATAGTGACCATTTTCATCAATTGTTTTTGAATCTACTAATGTATTATCTTCTTTCCATAATTTTACAAGAATATTTTTGTAATCATCTCTTATAATTGTCTCAATAGATTCTCCAGAATCTCTTAATCCATTAATCGTTTGTTCATCCCAAACATCTCCGGCGACTTCTGGATCTAAAAGTCTTACATAATCAGAATCTTCACCTGTTGCAGTTCCTTTTACTATCCTTGTAGGGTGTTCCCAATAACATGCATCATGACTACAAACTTCATGACTTCCCCACCAATGTTCACAGGTATACCATGTTTCATGTACAGGATAACAACCATAGTACCAAGTATATTGCCAATTAACATCCCTTACTTCATTCTTAATATTCGCTAAGTGCATATCTGAAGCAGTGACTCTAAATTTAATTTCTGCTGTACAACGTTCTTCATAAGGCACATCATACCATGTAATTCTTCCTGTAGATTGGTCAAATGTTACTCCATAATTTCCTGAGATATCTCCTGTAGGCTCTAACCCTTCATCCCATGTATCCACACAATAAATCCAATCTACTTTATCTTCCTCTGGATGGTCTTCATCACATTCTCCTGAAAGTGAGCTACAATGTGCTGTTCGAGATTTATTTTCATACCAAATATTATTTGTTAGCTCAATTGTATATGTTACAACACTTCCTTTTACTACTTCTACTGGAGAGCCATCTTTATCTGTTATACTCATTCCGCTTCTTGGAGCTCTAATTAAATTTCCATTATCAACAGCACTAATATATTTTTTCAATTCTGCATCAGGAGGTGTATCTGGTTCAGGAGGTTCTACTATAAAATAGTCTGATGACTCAATTGTTCCATTATATTCAAATTGCGCTGTATTTCCATATACCCCACCTACATCTGTTTCTGAGAAACGAGCTGTAATATAAATTTTATAAGTTGATTTTGCTTCAATTGTAATTTCAGATCCATTTGTTATTGTTGATCCACTCGCTGAATATTGAGAAATAATTTGAATTTCACTATCATGAGTATCTGTAAATGTTCCTGTAATTGCAAAATTGTTTTTATTATAAATCTCTACTGTATAAGAAATCGTTTTTGTTGCATCACTCATTCCTGCATTTGCTGGATTTGATTGTTTCTCTTTTTCAGTCATTGCTGAACGAGAAAAAGTTGCAGAATCAATACTTGTAATATATTTTTTTACATCTGGTTGATCATTATTTCCAATAAATACCCAATCTGATGATGTTACTTTTTTTCCTTTTTCAGTTGTAAATATCGCTTTATTCTCATAAAATCCATCTACAGCATCTGGGTCTCCATCTACAGTTGCTGTAAATGTCAGTATATGATCATCACCTGGTTGAATAGTAATATTGCTATAACTACTTGGCGTAATACTTAAATTTGAGAAAATAGATGCTGGTGTATCTGTAAGTGATCCTGTTACAGCTCTACTTCCAACGTTTTTAAGCCTAATTGTATAAGTTACTTTTATATTTCCAGAACCTACTTGAACAGCATTATTTCTCTTCCAAGTATTCTTTCCTTCATTCCATTCAGCTTCTGTAGTAGCTTTTCTGTTATCTGCAATTACTGGTGGTGTATCTTCCTCATCTGATGATGCTGATAATGTTTCAATACCGGAAATATATTTATCAACTAAAACATGTTCTTGTAATATTTTTACATAGTCATAAACATAACTATTACTACCTGCTCTAGCACCATTTTCATATGGTGTATCTTCTTCTAAATCTGGATTTTCTTTTACTTTCAGAGTTACTGTGATAGTTGCAGTATCACCTACATCTATCTCCTTAATTTTAGCGTTAATTTGACCTCTACCATTAACTGTTGGTCCTTCCGTGAACTTTGCACCACTTATTGTACAATAATCTGAAGCAACTGCTTCAAAGCAGTCTGTATTAAATTGGTCTTGAAATATAATATCTTTTGCTTTAACTTTTCCTGAATTTTTAATAGGAATTTCAAATGTAATGATATCTCCTTCTACTACTTCTGGAAGATGACTTCTCTTCCATGAATCTCTTTTTCCAGCTCTATTTCCAGGAGTTACATTAGATGAATTTACTTTCGTAATGTATTTATCATTTTCTATTTTAGTTCCATCTGTTAGGGCTCCAAATAACATCGCTGTATCTTGAGTCCAACATGATGAAAAGTATAGGATTCTAGCTTTTACAACTTTTCCATTGGCCACACCCGTATCAGATTCACCATAATCTCCACATTGCCCATATTTTGTTACCTTTGTACTCCAACCAGAAACACTTCCTAGATCTTCTACATCATAAGTTGGTAGCTTATAAATACTATTATCCCAATAATCTATAAACATTTTTGATACACTTATACCAATTTGAGGACTTGTTCCATCAGCTTTAGATCCGACGTTTGCATGTGCACGATAAGAAATCCATGCTATTTCTGCTGCACCAGTACTTTTACCAGGTTTTGATTTTATTTCTCCATCTGCTCCTCTGTAATACCATGTATATCCCGTATAATCAGATCCATCTGCATTAACATCAAGTACACCTACTAATTTAAAAGCATCCCCCTTTGAATTTTGACCATGGTGCAAACATAAAAAGTTAGGAATTTTACCATGAGATCTTTCCTCATCATTATCACAATCCCAACTATAGCTAAATAGTGTCTCTACAGGTATTCCAGCAACTGCATCATAACTTTTACTGCTCGTTGTAGAAGTCCAGTTACTAGAATACTCTGTCGCTTTTACTTTAATTGTAGGAAGGACCATTAATAATATAATGAAAATTGATAATATAATTAACAAAGACGTTGTTATTTTTCTATTTTTCATAATGCATCCCTCCTATCTATAAATCTTCTTTGTATTTTTAAATTTGATTACCATCATTCCCATTGAGGCAACCATAATGATAATGATTAGTGCTGTTCCAATATATCCTACTGTATTACCTGTAGAAATTGAAATTGTTAAACTTGCTGTTCCATAGTCATCTTCTATTGTCATTTTATTATTTTCAATAGAATCTTTATCATATAATCCTTGATTATTTGTTACTTCAACAAGTTCTGCACTATTTGTCAATCTTACTGCTTCACCATTTGCTAAACTTTTTCTAATTACTAATGTAAATTCTTTCGTTTCACCAGCTTTTATTTCTTGATTTACCAATCCTGTATAATACAATCCATTATCTGATCCAATATACCAATCTGGACTACTATTTAAGACAACTTCCACATCACTTGGCAAATAATCTACAACTTTATTTACATATCCTGCTACTTCACCTTCGTTTGTAATTTTAAAGTTATATGTAATATCTAATGTTGTTGATTTATAATATTTTGAACGAATTTCTAATCTTGCGTTTTTATTATTTTGGTAATCATAAGTTTTTGTTCCAGAATCATTTGTTACTTTGATAGAAGAAATACCTTTTTCTAAACTCATATCAAAGTTTGTTTTATCAACTAAACCAATATCAATTGAAATTAAACTTGCAACTTTCACTTCTAGGACATCAGTTACAGCATATAATTCGCTTTTTCCATTTAACGTTACTTTCTTTGAAATAGCATCTGAATTTTCAACTGATGTTGCATTATCTACTTGATATTTTGTGATTTTATATTTATCTGTTCCATAATCAAAAACAATAATATAATTTCCAGTTTGAACTCCACTAAAAGAATATCTACCATCTGACCCTGTGGCTGTTGTATCTACTAATCCTGAAGTGTCTAAACCACCATTTGAATTGGCTTTATATAATGAAGCAATTACTGCTTCTTTTGGAAGTTCATCTGATTGTCTAATTCCATCTTGATTACTATCAATCCAAGCTAATCCTGATATATAATATGTTTTTACTTTTTCTGTTGATTGATTATTATCGTTATTGTTGCTATTTTCATTATTATTTGTATTTTCTGGCTCTGGATTAGGATTTTCAGGTATTTGAGGAGTGTTTGATGGCTCACTTGGTTGAGTTGGCTCGTTTTGAGTTTGCTGTTGTGGTTGTTGATATGTTGGCTCTTCAACCGGTGCTTTACTTGTTTCTTCTTCCTCTGTTACAAAGGTATTATTAATTTTATAAGAAATCACATTTGTTTCGAAATCATCAAAATAATTTCTACCATTTATTTTTAATTTGTTATCAATTGTGGATTGATCTCTTAAAAATAATTGTGAATTAACTCTAGTTGTTATATTAATTACAGCTTCATCTTCTACTCCAACACTTAATTCTCCAAGTATCATTGAATCGGTCTCACTTAATTTTTTCTCACCATTTGCATCAATTATTGTAACCTCTTCAATCTCCAGTCCTGTTGGAACCATATTGTTTATTGTTATATTCTCTACTTTGATAACTCCATTATTTTTTATTTTAAATAAATAATTAACAGTATCTCCATCTTCTAAAATATCTCTTTCTGCATTTGATATCCAACTATACTCATAATCTATTTCTGACTGACATATTGTGTTCGTATAATTGTTAGAATTATATATCTCATCATTCCATTGTATATTAGCTGAAATATTAATTACTTCAAACAATGAAGAAGTATCAAAACTATGGATATAAACTGGGAAGAAAATGTCATTTTCGTAATTCTCGCTCATTTCTGGAAATGTTATCATTAAAGAACTTCCTGCTGCATTCTTTTGGAAGTCTAAAGGTAATCCCTCTGCTCCATTAATATAGTAATCTTCCAAAAAGCTCATGTTATCTGGTATATTAATTGTCAAAATTACATTTTTTAGTTTTTCACCTGATAAATTTTTCACAAAAGCTCTATAATATATATTTGTATTAGACTTTTGATCCATATTATTAACTGTTTCAGTTCCTTTAGTTGCTATCCTTATCTCAAGTTTGGCTTCATTTACATTATTTTTAATTGTACTAATATTTTGATTATCAATATTATCAGCAGAAATAACTATTTTTCCATAAACTTCTGAATTTTCCATCTCATTTAATCTTTTTACAATTACTTGATATTCATAAGTTCTACTTTCTCCTGGTTCCAAACTTTCAATTGTAAATTCTTCATACTGTTTTTCATTATCTGTATCTTCGATATACTCTCCTATATCTTCACCGTATCCTTCATAACTTTCATAATACTCTGTTTTGAAATAATATAAATTAGCATTTTCCGCATTTGCTTTAATTACTACATTATTTGCAGTAATATCTGATGTATTTCTTACTACTAAAGTATATTTTAATACTTGTCTTTCATAAACAGAATCTTCTTCTCCAAGAACTTTTCCACCTTGACTAACTTGTGTTCCTACTGTTAATGTTGCAACCTCTTTTTTATCTTCTTCTTTAATGTCATCCATATCAATTTCTTTTTCTTCAGTAAATATACCTGCTGAGCATTGATTTGAATAATCTTGTGTATCTATTTTGTAGTACACAGTATAATTTGTATAACCTTTTGCATTATATCCTACTTCCTCAGGAACTACTAAGTGGTATTCAAAAGATAATTTTTCACCTTTTGCTATGGTTTTCTCTCTAACAACAATCTTATATGATTTCACTTGACTTAAGTCTTCTGGTTCTTGTACCCAACTATCTGCATTTTTATCTGCAGCACCATCAACAGAATAGTAAACATCTGCAATAACTCCGCTTGTTGCTAACTGGTTTTCTAATCTTGTATCAAAGTTTGTTCCTAAGTCATTTCCGTTTCCATCTTTATTACCTACAAATGGGATTCTTCCTATAATTACTACTTCATCTAAAGTAGCTTCATAGTTATTTACGATTGAACTATTGATTGTTACGATTTGTTCTTTATTTGGTTCAATTTGAATTTTTTCTGTGTCTTCATCATAACTTGTTTTCTTATTTTCATCACTTGTTTTGATTTCCATCGCTCTTACTAATTCTTGTCTTCCTACAAATGCTAAGCTGATGTCTTCTGAATCTTTTCCTTCTAACATATACGTTTTTCTTACTGTATCTTTATTAGTATATGTCATTCTTAGGGTCTCACTTGTATCTGCAGTTAATCTATTAACATTTACATTACTGTAGATAACTACTGTTGTTCCTTCTTGAACAGCACCTGGTGTATATTCCATTTGTGATCCGCTTAAATTAATCTTTAAAACTTTTCTTCCAACAGTATTTGTTACTACATTCCAATTATCAATTGATAATCCGTTCTTATATAATAATGTAATACCTGTTACTTCTATATCTTCAATTGCTGATGGAAATTCCAAATCAATTGTTGGATTCTCAAATAAATCATATCTTTCTTCATCTGTTTTTAAAGTAACATTAATTGCTAATTCATTTTGGCCCTCTACAGATAAAGTATTTGTATCTACATCAATTACCATTCTAGATTCAGTTTCTTCTAAGTTAATGTTTCCTTCATATGAAGTATTTTTTTCTTCTTCATTTGCATGCACACTTACTTGAGCAATTGTATTAATACTTGAGAATAAACTAATTTGATTTCTACTAAAGATTGTACTTTCTTTAATTGCTTTATCATTTTTAATAGAAATTGTACCATCACCTATAATATTGGTTAATTCAAATTTCACAGAATCTAATTGCATTGGATAAATAAATATGTATTCTCCATCTATTACATTAGAATTCTTATTAATATATCCTAATGTTTCTCCTTCTGGAGTATATAACGTAATATTTCCATCCTCTCCTAAAACTGTTTCAAATTCGTCTACAGCAATTCTTGTTTGCCTATAATACATTTGATTCATTAAGCCTATTTTAGAGTTTGTAATTAATTGCATCTTATCTGGTTCATCTTGAACTGTTAATAAAGTGATGTTTTTTCCACCTACAATACTTATCTTATCAATTGTATTATAGTCTGTAGCATATCTCAATTCAGATGTTGCATTTGCATATAAGTACCCTTTATAAATGCTTGTATTTTCTGATGTTACTTCTACATTTACTTCAGGTGCCACATATGGTTCCTCTTCCACTGGCTCCTCTTCTACTGGCTCCTCTACAGGTTCTTCCGTTGGTTCTTCTTCAGGATTTTCAGAAATTTCTCCAGATTCCTCTATTGGCTCTTCTACTGGTTCTTCTTCCTCTTCTGTCTCTTCCACCGGATTTTCCTTTTCTTCAGCTACAGCTTCTTCTAGTGGTTCCTCTGCAGGATCTTCATCCCCTCCTAATGCAGGATCCACATTTGTTTCTCCTTGACTGATAAAAGGATTTTCATCTGTTTGTTCATCTTGTGTCTCTTGGCTTACTTCTATGCTGTCTTCTCCGCCTATCATTTGCTCACTTGTTGCAATAACAATTTGAGCAAATACTGAGAAATAGCTTTGTAAAAGTGCAAAAATACACAAAATAGCGATGAGCTTTTTGTAATTTGCTTTTCTTCCTTTTCTCTCCATTTCTTTTGTTCTCCTTTTGTAGGTTTTTAGCAGTATTCCGCATTTTACTTATCTTAATATTTTTCAAAAAAGATAACTCAAATAGACGCAATACTCCAAATCTTTTTATATATAAAATATTTTAACTTATCAAAAAAAATAATCAATAGGGGTTTTTTGGAAGAAAAAAGAACCGTCTTTTCATAGCTTACGGAAGCTATTTTTAGACGGTTCCATTTTGAAATATATCATTTTGATATCATTTTTTTGCATTTGCTCTTTTTTATCGATAAAGTTATCCACAATTTTCCAACAAACTGTGGACTCCCGTATGTTTTTCACTTTTTACCAACTTTAAAAAAAAGAAAACTTGAGGGAATTGGGGACAGGGAATTGGGGACGTACCACTTTTCCCTCTTTTTTGATAAATAAAAAGAGGGAAAAGTGGTACGTCCCCAATTCCCTCATTATATTAATAATAAATATAACATTCTAAGTTTCTTCTACCAAAAACCGTACACTCTGCTTCTGTATCCATATATACATCTAGCTTAGAGTTTGTAATCGCGCCACCTCTATCTTCTACCACAAACCATCCGCCATTTGGCTGACTAGCAAAATAAGGAATATAGATAACTGTTCCAAATGGAACTCCAGGTCCTGCTGCTACAGTATACCAACTAGAAGCTCTAGCTCCTGTTGCCGTAGTAGAATACCATGGTGGTGCAGATGTATAAGCAGATACATTTAAAGTTGTTACTGTTGGTGTAGCTCCTTCTACAACAGAAGATAGTGAAACTGCTGAACTAACTCTATAAGAATTTGAACGAGACACTATCTTAGTAGAAATTTGAATAATCTTATCAACAGGTTCTTTTAAAATTGTTTCTTCGATTACTGTTCTATTTACTTCTACATCATCTTCATATCTAACTTTATATTTAATTTCTTTAAGACCATTTTCACCTTCTTGAATTACTTGATCTTGTGTTTCTGTTCCAGATTGTGATACATCTTTGGTTACAGTTTCAAATGGTATTTCAACTTGCTCTGTAATAATCATTTCTTTTACAGTAACATAGTTTCCTAAAATTTGTTCAGTAGCAACATTTGTTTCTTCTTCTGCTACAACAACAGGTTTATCCGTTATTTTAGAAATTTCTATTGTCTTAGAAGCATTAATCACAGAGTCCAAACTAGGAACAACTTGTTCATCTGCTAAAAGAACAATATTATTTTCCTCTAAAATATCCTTTACTGTAATTTTAGTTGTTACAACTGAAATTTGAGTATCATCAGAAAATTTAATTGTAATGTAATTTAAATCATTTTTGGAAGCAAAAACGCTAGCTACTAATATAATTGCTAATAAAATAAAAACGGCTAGTATTCTTCTAATAATTTTCATTGATGACAAACCATCATCAGATTTCATATTGGAATCCCTCTCTTTCAAAAGTGACTATACGCATTATACTATTATTTTCCAATTTTGTCAAATATATAAAATAATGCTTGGCTTATCTAAAAATATGCCAAGCATTTTAATTTTATTCTTAAAAACTAACTTTTACATTTTTTCTAATTTCTTCATTTTCCACTTCAAATAAATCTGCTTTTTCGAATTTAAATAAGCTAGCTACAATATTTGTTGGAATTGTTTCAATTTTTGTATTGTATGTGTTTACTGCACTATTATAATTATTTCTAGAACTTGCAATTTTATCTTCTGTATTTTTTAGTTCAACTTGTAATTGTAAAAAGTTATCACTTGCTTTTAAATCTGGATAATTCTCTGCAACAGCATAAATTGATTTTAATGCACCATTTAAATCATGATTTAACTTTAATTTCTCTTGTGCTGTATTTGCTTCATTCCAAGATGTTCTAAGTTCTGTCAATTTTGTTAATGTTTCTTCTTCATGTTTTGCGTAACCTTTTACAGTTTCTACTAAATTAGGAATTAAATCAAATCTTCTTTCTAATTGAACATCTATTCCACTCCACTCTTCTTTTACTTTATTTCTACTAGCTACTAATCCATTATAACATAATACACATAAAACAATAATTACAACTAATATAATAGGAATGATAATCCACATTTTATTTTCCTCCTCTTATTCTATTTTGCTTTCATCATTCAAAAATAGCTCTGGCTTTTTGCCAAAGCTATTCTTTTTTACTCATGATAGTTATTATATTTTGAATATTTTTTATAGAATACGAAACCTGCAATAACCATAGCGATGATTGGAATAATCATAATTCTATAACCTGTCTTTGGCAATTTTGTTGGTGCAAGTGTGTTATCTGTAGTTGAAGAAGTCGTTCCGCTTCCGCTACCTGTTCCGCTTCCATTTCCACCATTATTATTTCCATTTGCTTTATTAGTAGGATTGTTTGTTGGGGTATTAGTTGTATTATCTTTTGGGTCTGCCTTTTTAGAAACTGTCACATCACAAGTTGCAACTACTTTTCCATCTGTGCTTGTTGCTGTTATTGTTGTTGTTCCAACTGATTTTGCAGTAACTTTTCCATTTGAAACTGTTGCTACACTTTCTTTACTACTCTTCCAAGTTAATGTCTTGTCTGTAGCATTTTCTGGTGTAATCGTTGCTATAAGAGTTTCTGTATCTCCAACATACATAGATAATGTTTTTTTATTTAATGTAATTGTTTTTACTTTTACTTCTTCTGGTTTCTCTGGATTTTCAGGGTTATCCGGATTACTTGGGTTATCTGGTTTCTCTGGATTTTCAGGGTTGTCCGGATTCTCTGGATTCTCAGGTTTTTCTGGATTTTCAGGATTTTCAGGGTTGTCCGGATTCTCTGGATTCTCTGGATTCTCTGGAACTGCTGAAATCTTGATTCCATATGATACTTGAGGTAATTCTAATTTTTCTCCAGCATCATCTGAAAAAATATTAAACAATTTATATGTCATGACAGATTGGTATTCTTTAGCTGCTATATTATCTTTTATTTTAAATCTAATACCAACTAAATCGGTATCTGAACTAATTGAATTTTCCAAATTAATAACTAATTTATAATCTCCTTTTTTTGAAACAGGATTTGTATTAAGAATAATTCCCTTTTCCGTTGCTGAAGATATATTAGAAGCATCATAAACTTCTAAACTATTATTAGCTCCAATTTGAACCTTTCCATTAGCATCTTTTACAATACTATTAACTGAAAGAGGTTCTAATACACTTTCATCAATATCAATATAACCCTCTATTGATTTGATTCCTTGTGCAGCTTCTAAATTTTTTAATCCAACTGTAAGGATAAATTCTTCACCTGGATAAAATATGTTATCATCAGCTGTTAATTTAAAACCAAGTTCAGATTGAATTGTAGCATATGCATTCGTTGAGAATAACATTAATACTATTAGCATTGTTACAACTACATGTAACACAATTTGTCTTTTCTTCATACCTATCTCTCCCATTTTTATAATCTTATAATAATAAGATATCACTTATCCCCAAAAAAATCAATAGTTTTTTTTAATAATTTTATTGGAAATTTCTAGAACAGAAAAAACTTGAAAGCAAAAAGAAAGCCGTTCTTTTGATAAACGACTTTCTTTTAATATATATTTTAAGAAGGAAATGTTGCAATTTACTAATCTTCGAAGCTTGTTATTCTGTCTGCCCTGTATTTTAATATTAACATAGCATCTTGACTATCAATATCTCCATCACTATTTACGTCAGCTGCTGATGCAAATGATGATCCCGGAGTTAATGCTGCTGTATCATTAATCACTGTTCTGATGATTCCTGAATCTAAACCATCTACTTCTCCATCTCCATTTAAATCACCTTTTACAACAACTTCTAACATACTATAAACTGTTTCGCCATCTTTACTTGTTACTGTAGCAACAGCTCCAGTTCCAATTTTATTTGTTTTATTTTCTGTAACAGAAACCTCATATTTTTCACTATCTACTAATCTAGCTACAAAGTCATTTACTGTAGTTTCTGGATAGTATACATATACAAATTCATCTGCTACTGGATATCCATATTCTGGAGTAGTTGGATTTGTTGGATCCTCTGGGTTAGTTGGATCTGTTGGATTTTCTGGGTTCTCTGGATTTACAGGAGTTACTGGAACAGGAATACTACTTCCTTCCACAACTGTATATTTAATTGTACAAGTTGTACCATATCCAATTCCTTCTGTTGTATAACCATTTCCATAATTTGTGTTATTTGTATAACCATTTCTTCCTTCAACACTAACAACTGCTTTATGTGTTCCAATTTCTGGAACTCTTAATTTTACTGCAGTTCCTTCTGGTTCAACTAGGCCACCAATACTATCAACACCGAAAGATGTTCTAGCATTATCCATTTGTTCTAATTGTCTAAAAATCAATGGTAATTCAAATTCAATGAATTCTTCATCTGTTTTAACAATTGTTGTTTCCATTGTTGTTGTTTGATATTGGAAACTTAAAATCATTCCTGTTTCCTCTAACCATTCTGGAACAGTTAAACCATCAGCTCTTCCGTCTCCATCTCTATCATATCCCATAGCTCTCAAAATGAATTGATCATTTGCGTATTGGATATCTGTATATTGGTTATGTGAAAAATCAGCTACCATTAAGTTTCTCATATTAATTAGTCTAAAATCAAATTTACCTTCTAATAAGTTATAACTTACATTTAATGATATCAATGTTAAGATATCTTGTAATGGTTTAATGTCAGAAATTTGGTTATATCCTAGATTTAATACTTGAAGATTTGTAAATGCTTTCCAATCTACGTTAGAAATATCATTTACCATGTTTTTCCAAGCATTTAACTCAATTAAGTCTGATAATGTCTCAATACCTTCTAATGAACGCGTCTTGTTATCAGCCATATTTAATCTTTTTAATCTTGGTAAATAAATATAAGTATTAACATCTTCATTTGAAATTTGTGCTTGTTTATGTGCTAATATTAATCTGTATCCACTTGCAACAGTTCCTGAATATTCAGATGCAGGTAATGAAATTGAAAATGCAAATCCGTTATAGTTATCATTAATTTCATATGCTGTTCCTGCTCTATTTTTTTCAATTAAATTATAGAAATATAAACTATATCCCATTTCATCATATAATTCATTAATATCTCTTAATGCTTCTACAACATAAGTATCATCTCTTGGAGTTGTTCCTTCAAACAATCTTTTTGTTTTACTATATTGCTCTACTTGTGATAAAGCATCTAATGATTTCATGAAATATAAAAATGTTGCATAATTTCCTCTGCTTAAAGTATCTGTGGTTCCTTTAACAGTTTCAAAAAATGTTCCAATTGGGAATTCTATTGGTTCATATTCTGTAATCGTATTCTCTGGATTTGTTGGATCTACTTTTTCAACTTCGTTTTGAGTTTTATAAGTAACACCAATTGTACTACCCCAAGTTGTAGCAAAATCTACAATCTCTGCTCTTTCAAAACTTGTTAAACCATCTACTTTTTCTAAAGCAGTAATTCTATCCATAACTGCGTTTGAAAGTTCATTTAAGTATTCTTTTGTTCCAGAACTTAAGATAGAAACATCCATATAGTTAATGTTACTTGGTAAAAGTGATATCATTTTATATTCTTTTTCATATATTTTATATAATTTTGCTTCATATTCATATGCTTTTGCTTGATTTCTTGCTTGAGCATCTGAAGCATTTTCCATATCCTGAGTTGCTTTATTTTTAGCATTTAATGCCTCTTGAATTGCAGGCAATTTAGCTTCTTTTTGGCTGTCTTCTGCTGCATTCCATTCAGCAACTGCTTTTGTATGAGCTTCTACAGCTTCTCGATAAGCTTTTTCAGCTTCTTTATAAGCTGTTACAGCTTCATCATATGCTGTTACTACTGTTTTTAATTTATCTAAGTATTTTTGATATTTTGCTCTAATTTTTTGTTCTTTTTCAGCTTTGTTATTTTCTAATGCAATTACTTTTTCAATTGATTTAATATAGTTATAAGAAATATTTAAGTTAGATTTTAATCCAACAAATTCTTCCAAACCTGTTAAATCATAAATCATCTTATCATTTAAAACTAATGAAGGAATGTTATTAATAATATCATCATCTTCAATTACTAAAATCATAGCTTCATCATATGCTGCTGCATATATGTTTCTATTTCTTGTTACTTCTACTACAGTTGTATCGTTGTTTAGGCCTTGACCATTGTTCAATCTTTCTTGACCTTTTGTTAATTGATCTCTTACTGCTCTATAGAAGTTTCCATCATTGAAAGCAATACCTGTTTCGCCTTCACCTGTAATTGCATAATAAAAAGTCATTTGTGTATTAGCTAATACACTTGTAGAATCTAATACTTCAATTTTAAATTTAATTAATCCTCTTAATGCAGTATAGCTATCACCTTCACCTTCAGCTACCTTGATTACCATATAAGGATATGCTCCTTCTACACCATCTGTGTAATCTAAAACATCTCCTTCAAAATCAGTAATTACTTGGAATGAATTTTCATAATCAATCTCTGGTGGTCTTCCAGTAACAATTAAACCTGTATCTGGATCTGTGTAAGAATAAGGAATAATTTCTCTTGTTAATCTTACATTAGAATTCCAAATCCAGTTTGGACTGAATCCGCCTTCTGCTTCTAAAAGAATTTGTGGTAAAGCAACAATTGCTTTTTTGGTTGTTCTATCTTCAGCTTCTTCTGAATCGTCAACATTAATAACGACTCTTCCAGTTACTCTTTGGTCTGTAATATCATATATTGTTGTACCACTATGAAAATTTGCAATTGAGTTAATGCTCTCAATCTCGTTAGATGATAGATCTGCTTTCTTTAAATTTGGAAAGCTATCTAGCATTTCTAAGTGACTATCTTTTGTTAGATAGTTTGCATGTAAGTTAATTTGCTCTAGATTAGTAAAAGCATCTAATCCAGGATAAGTTTCACTTACATTGCCCAAATCATCAATCTCTGAGTTAGATAAATTCAAAACTTTAACTTTTTCGATTTCTCCAGCTTCAAAGATGATGATGCCGTTAGCGTCTTTATATTCAGCCACAATTCCCTGCTCTTTCAACTGGGCTTTAACTGCTTTATAAAGTTCGCTATTTAGTGCAATCACTGCACGAGTGCTTTGTTCTTCTGCTTCTGTTTCTGCATAAACTGCCACAAATGGCATCATGCATTGTAGCACCATTGACAAAATCAATATTGCTACGAGCAACACCTTCCTTCTCATATAAAGTCCTCCTTAAATATTTGGTTAAGCCAATCATAACATTTTTATTTTTTTCGTCAATAGGGTAATTTTTCCAAAAAAATAAACCGTTTCAAAAACACTTACGGAAGGTCTTTTTAAACGGTTTGGTTTTAAAAAATTAAGTTTTTATTACATTTTTAGGCTTTTTTAGCAGTTTGTTTAGGCAGAAGCCATTTTGAAGCTAATTTTTTATTTTAAAATTGATAGACTTTCAATGCATTTTCATATGTTATTTTCGCAATTGCTTCTATATCCATATTTTTAATCTGTGCAATTTTTCGAGCAACTTCTATTACTTTTCTAGAGTCATTTCTTTGACCTCTATATGGCTCCGGACTAAGATATGGAGAATCTGTTTCTATCAATAATTTATTTAATGGTACCTGGTCTACAGGCATTTCTGGTTTTGAATTTTTAAAAGTAATAACACCACTAAACGAAATATAATATCCTAATTTAAGTCCATCTTTTATCAATTCATTATTAAGCGGACAACAATGGAATATTCCAGTACATTCACATTTATTTTCCATTAATACTTTAATTGTATCTATATAAGCATCTCTTGTATGAATTACAATTGGTAGATGAAGGTGATTAGCTATTTCTATTTGTTTAATAAAGAAATCTTTTTGCTTTTGGCGCATTGTTTCTTCTTTTTCCCAATAATAATCTAACCCTATTTCCCCAATTGCTTTTACCTTTGGATTTTTAGCCATTTCCTCTATTTCTTTTAAACAATTAATTTCTACATCTTCAATATCATTAGGAGAAATTCCACAAGTAGCATAAATATTTTCATATTTTTCTGCTATCTGTATTGCTTTTTTACTAGATTCAATATCATATCCAATACACATAAACTTTGTGATTCCGCTAGCAAAAGTCTCTTTAATCAGTTGATCACGATCCTGATCAAATTTTTCATCATTGTAATGGCTATGCGTATCAAAAAACTCCATATTATAATCTCCTTTTTATGATTAAAATCCCTAGTATATATAACATGATGAAACTTGAGGAATAAAGACTTCCATCAAACTTTAATGCTAGAGAATGTCAACCGACGTAAAGTTTCGGAATGTTATTATGCTAGGAATTTATTTTTTAATAACAATTATTTAAATAATACAACAACATTGGCAACTGCATATTCTTTACAATGTGATAAACTCACATCAATACTCTCAATTTCTGGAATATTCGTTTTTAAAAATACTTCAGGTTTTCCAATCTCATTATTAATTATCTCAAAATCATTCCATGAATAATTTTTGCTTAATTTATTGCTAATTGCTTTAAATATTGCTTCTTTTGCAGCAAATCTAACAGCATAATGTTGATATTTTTGGTTTTTATGAGATTCACAATAGTTAACTTCTATTTCTGTAAAAATTTCTGTTTGAAATTTTCCTTCATATTTTTCCATTGCATCTTTTACCCTATCAATCTCAATAATATCTGTTCCGCAAGAAACTTTCATTTTTATTTCCTCTCATTTCTAACTTAAATAATATATTAGAAGCAACACATTCATCAAGTTTAATCCTAATGAAAAAATCAATAACATTAGCAAAATAATATAATATTTGTTATTTTTTTCAATATTTAAATCTTTATAAATAATTTCATATTTATTTTTACTCTCTGCATATAAATCTTCTAATTCTAATACCTCTTTTAAAATGCTATAATAATTACTTCCGCTATCTGAAAGCGTAATTTCTTTTTCCCAAATTTGTTTTGTAAATTTTAAAAATTCTTCACGTAAAATTTTAATTTTTCCATATTCTTTAAATTCTGCATCTAATCGCATTAAAAATATTTTTTGATATAACGTAATAATATATGTGTAAAAATACTCATTTTCATATTCATATGGAAGCATTGTAAAATTATAAGTATCCATTCCAGAACAAAAAAGATTAGAAGCCTGTTTTGTTACAGAAATACGATAATATTTTAATTTATCAATAATTGTCGTCTTTTTCGGATCACTTTCTTGATTGAAATCAGCTGGATAATTACTTGGAAAAACATTTACAAAACGATAAAAATCATTTAGATAATTTTCTAATTTATTTCTATCATTCCAATACTCAGATTCCAAACAAGCATAAGCAAATGTATAAAATCTATCATTTAAAATATCTTTCTTATTTGCTTTCTTCTTACGGTTAATTCCTGTAATCTGTTCTATTAATTCCAAAATATCTTTAACATCTTTGAATGTATCTGTTTGAATTCTAATATTTTCGTAATTTCTCAAATTATTCAATTCTGAATAAATATCTTTAAATTTATAATTAAAATTTAAAATATCAGAAAAATGATTTGTTCCCTCTAAATTTGTTTTCATTACAAAAAAGCATATTCCTGTGTTAAAACAAATCATTTCAATTTTTTCAATATTGAAAAAGATTCCGAATATCGCTATTATCTACTTTTCCTTTTACATTTTCTGCTAAATTATAATTAAAGCAGGCAACTATTTGGTTACTAATTATTTTACTTTTTGCCTCTGCTTTTAGTCCTTTAAATTCTTTTAAATTCTCCCCTCTTAAATTAAATGTTGGAAAAACATAATTTCTAAAATTGGGTAAAAAGTAATTATAGATATTCATATCTTTTTCTTTTTCAAAAATTTTAAATTCACATCTTTTATCTTTTAGTAATTTCAAAATATACTTATCATATTTGCTCTTCTCCACAATATATGGATGAATAAAATAAGTATATTGATATTTTGTCTTTAGTTCCAATTTCATTCCTCCAGACTATTTCACATATAAAATAATATCTGTGTCATTATACAAATGCCATGATGAAATAAAATCAATATATAAGCTATTATCTAGGTTCACACTTGGTTTTAATATTACTGTTCCATCTTTAGCTAAAACGCCCCATAATCCATTTTGTTTTACTACGCAATATCCAAATTCGTTCTGTTCTTTTGCATCATCATAGATATAATTAACAATTAAATCTCCATCTTGATTTACATAGCCATATTTTCCATCTTTGTTAACCAAGAATAACGTATGATTTGTTAATAATTCTGTATTTTTCTTTTCTTCAAAATTAAAATTATAATATTTATATTTTCCGTCTACTCTAACTCTCATATAAGCTTTATCAATATTTAATTCTGAAATAATTACATTCGAAAGTTTTACTTCTAACTTTCCAGAAATAATATCTGTTGTATAATTTTCAGTTTCAGCTGTATAGAAATTTGCGCTATTAATAAAACTCATACTTGTATAAGCAAAATCTAAGAGAACAACGTTTTCCGTAGAAATTACGCCATATTTTCCATTAGATTTTGCAATAAAATAATTATCATGTGCAAATTTCAAATCTTCATATTGAATTGGAATTAATTCTATTCCTTCTTTATTCACAACACCAAATAATCCATTTAATTCGATTGTGATATAGTCTCCATTAATTTCCTTTACATTATCAAACTCGTTATCTTTTACGACATTTAAACTATTATTGATAATTTTCAATGTTCCTTCTTCTTTTACAACATACATATTATTTCCAGAAACATGTCTTATTTCTTCATAATTGCAAGCTAATACTTCTTTTCCAGTTCCACTTACAACTCCATATTTTCCATCAATTCCAACAATATATCCATTATCACCATTTCCAGGATCTAAGGAGCTAATATCATTATATCCACATGTAACAACTTGGCTTCCTAATGTTGCATTTACAATTCCTTTTAATCCATCTTTTTCAATGACAATGCTTTTTGCTGTACCTTCTAAAGCATAAATGTTAGAATAATCTGCAGGAATTACTTGTTTTCCCGAAAAATCTACCAAACCATATAACCCATCTTTTTCGAATCTTAAAACATTATCTTCATACCATACTTCCGTAGTATTTGAATTTTCAATTGGAGATAAATTTTGATAATTCTTTAAAATTTCTTGGTTATTAGCATTTAAGACTTTTGTCTTATATTCTCCTGTTTCATAATTAACATCATATGTACAAACAAACACATCTTTAGAAGAATTTGGAATAATAATCATTTCATCATAAATTGGTTTAATAATTATCGCTCCAGTTCCATCAATTACTCCATATTTTCCACTTTCAAAAATTGGGAAATATCTTATAGGGATTTGCATCTCCGTATTTGTTTTTTTATCTTTATTCAATAAGTTTACAATTGATACAATTACCATAATAAAAACAATAATTGCAACAATTGTAGCGAATACTTTCTTCAAATTTAGCTTTGGTTCATTATCAAATCGTCTTCCTTTTACCCTGTCCATAAAAACCTCCAAAATTGGTTATCGCATTTTTCGTAATTAATATATCATTTTATTGTCGATTTTACAAGAGAATTCAAAAAAATTCTACGGAAATAGAGATGAGGGAAATGGGGACGTACCACTTTTCCCTCTTTTATTT
>JAFUWA010000006.1 GCA_017477355.1 Clostridia bacterium | reverse complement strand
TTAGAAGATAATTTAGAGATTGTTCCTGTTATTAATAAAGTTGATTTACCAAATGCTAGACCAGAAGAGGTCAAAAAGGAAATAGAGGATATTATCGGAATTCCAGCAGAAGATAGCCCTTGTATATCAGCAAAAACTGGATTAAATGTGGATGAAGTATTGGAAAGAATTGTAACAGATGTTCCATCTCCTAAAGGAGACCCAGAAGGAAAATTACAATGCTTAATTTTTGATTCTTATTACGATAATTATAAGGGCGCTTTAAGTTTTGTAAGAATTAAAAATGGACGAGTAAAACCAAATGATGAAATTTTATTTATGGCAACAGGAAAGAGTTTTACAGTAACAGAAGTTGGTTATTTTGGGGCAGGTACTTATGTTCCAGCAGATAGTTTAGAGGCTGGAGAAGTTGGATATATTGCGGCTAGTGTTAAAACAATTTCTGATTTACATGTTGGTGATACAATTACTCTAAAAGAAAAACCAGCAAACGAAGCACTTCCAGGATATAAAAAAGCTAACTCAATGGTTTATTGTGGATTATATCCAGTAGATGGAAGTGAATACGAGGCTTTAAAAGATGCATTAGAGAAATTGAAATTAAATGATGCAGCTTTAAATTATGAGCCAGAGACTTCTGTTGCTTTGGGATTTGGATTCAGATGTGGATTCTTAGGATTATTACATCTAGAAATAATTATGGAAAGAATTGAGCGTGAGTTCGATTTAGGGTTAATTACAACAGCACCTTCTGTTATATATAAAGTTTATAAAAGTTCGGGAGATGTTTTAGAAATATATAATCCAGTAGACTTGCCACCTCAAACAGAAATAAAATATATTGAAGAACCAATTATGAAAGTGGAAATTATGATTCCAAAAGAATTTGTTGGCAATGTAATGGAAGCTTGTCAAAATAGACGTGGTGAATATGTGAATATGCATTATTTAGATGAATCTAGAGTAACGCTTGTTTATGATATGCCATTAAATGAGATTATCTATGATTTCTTTGATAGTATTAAATCTAAAACAAAAGGATATGCTTCTGTAGATTACGAATTCAAAGAATATAAGAAAGCAGATCTTGTAAAATTAGATATTCATATTAATAATGAATCAGTAGATGCTCTTTCTTTTATTGTTCATAAAGATTCAGCTTATGAGCGTGGAAGAAAAATGACAGAAAAATTAAAAACTGCAATTCCAAGACAATTATTTGAAATTCCAATTCAAGCAGTTGTTGGCGGAAAAATCATAGCAAGAGAAACTTTATCTGCAATGAGAAAAGATGTATTAGCAAAATGCTATGGTGGAGATATTACCAGAAAAAAGAAATTATTAGAAAAGCAGAAAAAAGGTAAAAAGAAAATGCGTCAAATAGGAAATGTAGAAGTTCCACAAGAAGCATTTTTGTCAGTATTAAAATTATCAGATGATGAGTAAGTGAAGCGTGTCCAGTGGACGATGAAGCGAGCTTGCGAATACGCAGAAACTTTAATTTTAGACTTTGCAAAGCAAAGCTAAAATTATTAGTTTCAAGCCGTTAGATAAATAAAAGGAGTAGAATAGTATGAGACAATCTTACAGAGACAAGCAATCAAGAAAAGCTAGAATAAATCGAGAAAAAGAGCAAAGAATTGTTGAAAAAAAGAATAAGCAAGGTTATAATAAAAATGGTTATCAAAATAGTAAAGTAAATAAAAGGCCAGAGCCAGTCGAAAAAGAAGAAAAAGACTATGAAGATGTTGTAGCAGGAAGAAATGCAGTTTTAGAATTATTAAAATCTGGAAAAGATATTAATAAACTTTATGTGGAACGTGGCGAAAAACATGGGTCTATTAATGAAATTATTGCTAGAGCTAGAGATAACAAAGTAGTTATTGTAGAAGTTTCAAAACAAAAATTAGATATGATGGCTGAATTTCATCAAAGTGTTGTTGCAGTTGTTCCACCATTTAATTATTGCGAAGTAGAAGATATTTTAGATTTTGCTAAAGAAAAAAATGAAGATCCATTTATTATTATTTTAGATGGAATTGAAGATGTGCATAATCTAGGAGCAATTATTAGAACAGCAGAAACTGCTGGATGCCATGGGGTAATTATTCCAAAAAGAAGAACTGTTACAGTAAATAGCACAGTATCTAAAGTTTCAGCTGGAGCAACAAACTATGTTAAAGTAGCTAGAGTTACTAATTTGAATGAGACAATTAGGAAATTAAAGGACAATGGTTTATGGATTATAGGAACAGCTGGTGAAGCAGATAAATACTACTATGATCAAGATTTTAAAGGCCCAATTGCAATAGTTATTGGAAATGAAGGTTCTGGAATGGGAAAACTAACAAGAGAAAATGTAGATTTATTAGTTAAAATTCCAATGAATGGAAAAATCTCATCTTTAAATGCTTCAGTCTCAGCAGGAATTGTTATTTATGAGGCAGTAAAGCAAAGAAGATAATAAACAAAGGAAAAGGAAGATTTTATTATGAGTGACACAAACATAATTTTAAAATCCAGAATATCAGAAGTTTTAGAAACGTTAAATTTAATAATTTTACTATATACTATTTTCTTAGTAGTACTTGGGTTGTTTTTGCATAATTCAGAAGTGATTTTGCAGACGTGTATTATGTTTGTTGTCTATATTATTTTTGAGTATATTAATTATGATATTGTAAAAATCGCGAATAAAGGAATTAGTTGTGAAAAATATGGTTTTTTGGCATGGCAAGATATGTATGTTGTAAGAAAAAAAGAGAGAACAATTTTTATTTATAGTAAAACAAGATCAAAACCATATAAATTAATTATGAAAAAAACAGAAGATAATACGGAGATTGAAAGAGCTTATAAATATATTATTTCTAAAGTAAAAGCTCCAGATAAAATCAAGCCTGAAAAAATTGTAGAAAATTTATAAAATATGAAAATGGGGATAGGTTTAAAGAAAACTGTCCTCATTTTTATATTTTGTAACGAACTTTACATAATTCTAAAACTATGCTATAATAGAAAATGAGCGTTGCAAGAATGCAACCGAAGATAGGAAGGAGTGTTCAAGGTGGCAAAGAAAAATCATTTCCGGAAGTTAGAAGCTTCGGATTATCAACTGTTTTTGAAATACTATACGCAGATCGAGTATAGTTATTTCACAGATGACAATCCTATGCCGAAGGCTGAGAAAGAGCAGAGAACTAAGTTAGCAACGTACCTTAGCAATTTAACGTTTCCCAGAAATGTAAGCCAGAAAGATTATGAAGGCTTATTGGAGCAAGCAGAGTTCTACCTTTATATTGAAGAGGAAACTAAAGAGGTCCTCGGAATTATCGCATACTATGGGCTTCGCCAAGAAGAAAGAATGTCGATTCATGAATTCTATGTGCTAAAGAAATACCAGAGAAGGCACATTGGGACTCAGATGTATGAAGATTTCTTATTCCTTTTGAAAGATCAGTGGTATTTTAAAGTATATATTACCCTGATGTGCTCTTTCAATGGCGCTGAGGAGTTCTGGCGTAAAATGGGATATGAACTTATCGGCAAAGAAGACGAAGGCACCCAGGTTGAAAAACGGTATTATGGAAAGACGGAACGTCCGGTTCGCATGTTTGACAAAAACCACAAAAATATGAGCACGACAGACACAATGGATTAAAAAGTGGCGTCGCTAGCTATCTGTAGCTGGCGACGTTGCTTTTTGATTAAGAAAAATATAAAAAATACTTGATTTTTCTAGAGTTAAATGATAAAATACTTACATCAAAGAAAATGTGAAAAACGGATTCGAAAAAAAAAACCCCTTTTTTTCGAATCTTTTTTGTTTTTATAAGGGTTTTTTTGCAAGAATGGGAGGCAAAAAATGGGAACAAAGTATATTTTTGTAACAGGAGGAGTTGTATCAGGATTAGGGAAAGGAATTACAGCCGCATCTCTTGGAAGACTTTTGAAAAATAGAGGTTATAAAGTAATTAATCAAAAATTTGACCCTTATATCAATGTAGATCCAGGGACAATGAGTCCTTATGAGCATGGAGAAGTTTTCGTTACTGATGATGGGGCTGAAACAGATTTGGATTTAGGACATTATGAAAGATTTACAGATGTTAATTTAAATAAAAATTGTAGCGTTACTTCTGGAAAAATCTATCAAAGCGTAATTAATAAAGAAAGAAATGGAGATTATCTAGGAAAAACAGTCCAAGTAATTCCACATGTGACAAATGAAATTAAAGAAAATATTTATAGTTTCGAAAATTCTGATGTAGATGTTGTAATTACAGAGCTTGGTGGAACAGTTGGAGATATAGAAAGTTTGGCATTTGTGGAATCAATCCGTCAAGTGGGACTTGAAAAACCAGAAGAAGATGTTTTATATATTCATGTAACTCTTCTTCCATTTATTTCTGGTTCTAATGAATTGAAATCAAAGCCAACACAACATTCAGTCAAAGAATTACAATCTTTACGGAATAAAACCAGACAGTTTGGTTTGTAGAAGTGAAATGGAAATTCCAGAAGAAACAAGAAATAAAATTGCCCTATTTTGTAATGTAAGGCCCGAAAATGTAATTCCTAATTTAACAGCTTCAAACTTGTATGAAGTTCCACTGATGTTAGAAAAACAAGGTTTAGCAGTAGCAGCTTGTAAACATTTAAGATTAGATAAAATAGATTCTAAAAATAAAAATTGGGAAGCAATGATTGAAAAAGTAAAAAATGTTTCTGGAACAATAAAAATTGCTATTGTTGGAAAATATATGCAATTACATGATTCATATTTATCTGTGAGTGAAGCTTTAAGACATGGTGGGTATGCAAATGGTGTCTCAGTAGAAATTGGATATATTGATTCAGAGAAAATTACTCCAGGAAATATACATCAAACATTAAAAGAATATGATGGAATCCTAGTTCCAGGTGGTTTTGGAGAAAGAGGAATTCCTGGAATGATTACATCAATTAAATACGCAAGAGAAAACAATATCCCATTTTTAGGAATTTGTCTTGGAATGCAAATGGCTGTTGTGGAGTTTGCTCGTGATGTTTTAGAATTAAAAGATGCTAATTCCGAAGAGTTTGATAAAAAGACTCCAAATCAAGTAATTCATATTATGGAAACACAAAAAGAAATTACGAAAAAAGGTGGAACAATGAGGCTTGGAAGTTATCCATGTCACATTGCAAAAGGAAGTTTAGCTTATAAAGTTTATGGAAAAGAAGATATAGATGAACGTCATAGACATAGATTTGAATATAATAATAGCTTTAAAGAAAAATTAGAATTAGCTGGCTTGAAAGTTTCTGGAACCTCTCCAGATGGAACTTTAGTTGAAATTATAGAAATACCAACGCATAAATTCTTTATTGCTGGACAATTCCATCCAGAATTTAAGTCTAGACCAGATAAGCCAGCACCATTGTTTAAAGAGTTAATTAAAGCTTGCTTAAACTAGTTTAATATTAAAAAATATCATAAGAAATAAGATTCTTGAGGAGGTCTAAAAAAATTTAGGGTAACCTCTTGACAAAATAAAAATTTGGGTATATTAATTTAGCAGTCTTAAAAATAGACTGCTAATTTTGTTATATTTTAAAAAAATATTAATACAATTAATAGCGAAACGATTAATCGTCTCGGGAGGAGGATTTAAAAATGATAAAACCAGTACTAGACAGAATTTTAATTAAAATGTGTGAAGCAGAGGAAACAACAAAAAGTGGAATTATTTTATCTTCTGGTTCACAAGAAAAGCCACAGATTGCTGAGGTTATTGAAGTAGGACCAGGTGGAATGGTAGATGGAAAAGAAGTAAAAATGTATATTAAAAAAGGTGATAAAGTTATCACTAATAAATATACAGGAACAAATGTAAAATATGAAGGACAAGAATATATTATTGTAAAACAAGAGGATGTTCTTGCAATTGTAGAGTAGGAGGAAAAGATTATGGCAAAAGATATTAAATATGGTGAAGATGCTAGAAAAGCATTATTAGAAGGTGTTAATAAATTAGCAGATACAGTGAAAGTAACACTTGGACCAAAAGGAAGAAATGTTGTTCTAGACAAAAGTTATGGTGCACCACTAATTACGAATGATGGTGTTACAATTGCAAAGGAGATTGATTTAGAAGATCCATTTGAAAATATGGGTGCATCTTTAGTAAAAGAAGTTTCAACTAGAACAAATGATGTTGCAGGTGATGGAACTACAACAGCAACTCTTTTAGCACAAGTAATGTTAAAAGAAGGAATTAAAGATGTCGCTGCAGGTGGAGACGTTTTAGCAATTAAAAGAGGTATGGATAAAGCTACTAACGTAGCGGTAGAAGAATTAAAGAAAAATAGTTCAGAAGTAAATGGAAAAGAAGATATTGCTCGTGTAGCTACAATTTCTTCTAAAGATGAAACAATTGGTGATTTAATTGCAGATGCAATGGAGAAAGTTTCTAAAGATGGTGTTATTACAATTGAAGAATCTAAAACTTCAAATACAGAAGTAAATGTGGTTGAAGGTATGCAATTTGATAAAGGATATGTTTCTCCATATATGGTAACAGATAGTGAGAAAATGGAAGTTGTCATGGATAATCCATATATCTTAATTACAGATAAAAAGATTAGCAATATCCAAGATATTTTACCGTTACTAGAAGAATTATCACAAAATAGTGGAAAATTGGTGATTATTGCAGATGATATTGAATCAGAGCCACTTTCAACATTAGTATTAAACAAATTAAGAGGTGTATTAAATGTTGCAGTAGTTAAAGCTCCAGGATTTGGTGATAAGAGAAAAGAAATGTTAGAAGATATCGCTATTTTAACTGGTGGAGAGGTTATTACTAGTGAATTAGGATTAGAATTAAAGAATACTACTTTGGCAAATTTAGGTAAAGCAAAACAAGTAAAAATCAGTAAAGAAAATACAATTATCGTAGATGGAATGGGAGATAAATCTGTTTTAGCTGAGAGAGTTGCAAAAATTAAAAGACAAATTGGTGAAACAGAAAGTTCTTATGATAAAGAAAAATTGCAAGAAAGATTAGCAAAACTTTCTGGTGGTGTAGCTGTTATCGAAGTAGGTGCTGCTACTGAAGTAGAAATGAAAGATAAAAAGCTAAGAATCGAAGATGCTTTATCTGCTACAAAAGCAGCTGTTGAAGAAGGAATTTTGCCTGGTGGCGGAACAGCGTATGTTAATGCTTTACCAGAAGTTGAAAAATTATTAGCTGAAGTTCCTGAAAACGAAAGAATTGGTGTTAGAATTGTTATGAAAGCATTAGAAGCTCCAATTAAGCAAATTGCTGAAAATGCAGGATTAGAAGGAGCTGTTATTCTAAATAATGTTAGAAAAGAGAAAAAAGGTATCGGATTTGATGCTGCCAAAGAAGAATATGTAGATATGAAAAAAGCAGGAATCGTAGATCCAACAAAAGTAACTCGTTCAGCATTACAAAATGCAGAAAGTGTTGCATCAATGATTTTAACAACAGAAAGAGTTGTAACAACAAAGAAAGAAAAAGAATGTTGTCACCATGATTCAGCACCAGATATGGGAGCAATGGGAGGAATGTATTAATCTAGAAGTTAGATATTAGAGATTAGAAGATAGATGGGAAATGGGGAGTATCCTCGTTTCCCATTTTCTCTTGACATTTTTGGTTAAATGGGTATATACTGAGACTGTAAATAAATTTTAGAAAAGAGGGATTTTAAAATGAAGAAAAAAGTATTAAGCATTATAGCTGTTCTTTTAATGGTTGCAATGCTATTTTCTTTAACAGCATGTGGAGATGACAGTAAGAGTAGCAGTTCAAACTCTGTAGAGGCTTCAAGCCCAAAAGAGGCAGTTGAGCAATTTTTAGATTATGTGGAAGCAGGAAAATTTTCAAAAGCTTCAAAATTAGTTGATTGGACAAAAACATATAAAGTATATGACGATAGTTTTTATAGTTGGAGTTCTTATGACTATGCAGATATAGAAGATATGTCTAAAAAAGAATGGAAAGAATATGAAGAAGATAATGAATCAAGTATTGAGGATGCCCAAGAATATTTTGAAGATTATCAAGATGTTGTAAAGAAAATGGCAAGTATCAAATTTAAAGCTGATTTAGAAAAAGCCGAAAAAGTTGATGATGCAAAGAATATTTATAAAGTTGAAGCATACGTAGAAATGGTATGGAAAGAAAACAAAAAGGATGAAGAAGATTCATCAGAAAGATCAATTGATTTTTACGTAATAAAAGAAAATGGTGAATACCATATTATTGATGGTGTATATCAATTAAAAGGATTACTTGCTGATTTATATTGGTAAATAATAGATAAAAAATGTCAATAGTGAAAGCTATTGACATTTTTTGTTTGTTCGCTTGTTTTTTGAATATAAATGATATATAGTTGGGATGAAGATTTTAGCACGAAAGGAAAAAAGAAATGTACGCATATATTAAAGGGGATTTAGAAGAAAAATCAAATGGATTTGTCGTAATAGAAAACAATGGAATTGGATATAAAATATTTATGTCTAATACTGCAATTGGAAGATTGGGAGAATTACATTCTAAAGTAAAAGTTTATACTTATTATCAAGTAAGAGAAGACAATATTAGTCTTTATGGATTCAATACAAAAGAGGATTTAAGAATGTTTGAACTATTGATTTCAGTAAGTGGGGTAGGATCTAAAACTGCAATTAATATGTTATCTAATATTGAAGCATCAAGCTTCGCTGTTGCAGTAGTTTCAAATGATATAAAAAAAATTAGCTCTTTAAAAGGAGTAGGAAACAAAACTGCGCAAAGATTAGTTTTAGAATTAAAAGATAAATTAAAAGCAGAGCAAGAATTAACGAAGATAGATGAGGTAAAAGAAGCAGTAGAAGAGGAAGAGATTTCAAACGATGCTTCTGATGCACTTCAAATTTTAGGATATAATCGTAAAGATATTGAATCAGTATTAAGAAAGATTGACTGCAATCATTTATCAACAGAGGAAATCATTAAAGAAGCATTAAAGTATTTAGGTTAAAAAGAGGGAAAAATGGTACGTCCCCTTTTCCCATTAGGAGAGATTAAATGGAATTTACAAGTGAGCAAAAAGACGCAATTTATAAAAAGGGTTCTAATATTTTAGTAGCAGCTGCTGCCGGAAGTGGTAAGACAGCTGTTCTTGTTGAGCGTATTATTCAAAAAATCTTGAAAGATGGAATTGATATTGATAAATTACTTGTTGTAACTTTTACAAATGCTGCTGCTTCCGAAATGAGAGAAAGAGTATTAGATGCAATTTATAAAAAATTAGATGAAGAACCAGATAATATGAATTTACAAAGGCAGGTAAATTTAATTGCAAGAGCTAATATTTGTACGATTCATTCATTTTGTTTAGATGTAATAAAAAATAACTTCTTTAAGATTGATGTTTCTCCCAATTTTAGAATTGGAGCGGATGAAGAAATTACTTTAATGAAACAAGAAGTGTTAGAGAATCTTTTTGAACAGAAATATGATGAAGAAGATAAAGATTTTTTGAAATTGGTAGAGGCCTATAGCGAGTATCGAGGAGATGAGAATCTTCAAGATTTGGTTATGAGAATTTATTCTTTTGCTAGTAGCGCTGCTTTTCCTAAGGATTGGATTTATGAAAAAGTAGAAATGTTTAATCCCAAGACATATCAAGAAAATGATTTTTCGAAAACGATTTGGGGTAAAATTCTAACTAAAGAATTAAGAGAGGCAACAACAGCAGCTAAAGATAATGTAAAAAGTGCATTGGAAGCTGCTTTAAAATATGAGGAACTATCACTTTATACAGCGGTTTTAGAAGAAACACTTGAAAATTTGAGAACATTTTATGAAAAATTAAATACTTCATGGGATGAGGCTTTCCAGTATTATTATCAAGTAAAGATGTTTCCAGACTGGCCTAGAAATTCTAAAATAACACTTGAAGCGAAAGAGCTTGCTAAAGAGTTAAGAGATACTGGAAGAGATAAATTAGCAGATAAAGTAAAAAAATATCTAACTTATGATAGTAGCTCTGCTTTCCGTGATATTTTTGAGATGTATGAAATCTTAAAAGCTTTAGGAAATCTTGTAATTGATTTTGAAAATGCTTTTCAAAAGGAAAAGAAAGAGAAAAATCTGATTGATTTTAATGATATCGAACACTATGCTTTAAATATTTTGATTGAAAAAGATGAGAGTGGAAATTATATTCCAACAGATGTCGCTCAAAGTTATCAAAATAAATTTGAAGAAATCGCAATTGACGAGTATCAAGATAGTAATAATGTTCAAGAACAAATATTAACTTCTATTTCTAGAGGAAATAATATTTTTACGGTTGGGGATGTAAAGCAGAGTATTTATCGCTTTAGAAGAGCTTGTCCAGAGTTATTTTTAAGTAAATATCATGGTTATAGTTTAGATGGAAATGAGAAAGGATTGAAAATTCAACTTTTCAAAAACTTTAGAAGCAGGAAAAATATTTTAGATATTACTAACTCAATTTTTGAAAGTATTATGACAGAAGAACTTGGAGAAATTGATTATACAGAAGAAGAGTTTTTAAATTTAGGAGCAAGTTATGAAGATAATGAGAATACGGTAACAAAATCTGAAATTTGTGTAATTGATAATAATTTGGACGAGAGTGAAGAAGTTGATGATAATTCAGATGAGATAGATGAGGAGAACCCGAATACCAATAAAGCTCTAGAAGAGATGCGAGATTTGAAAAAGGAAGAACTAGAAGCAAAACTAGTTGCAAAAAAGATCAAAGAATTAATGAGTCCTGGAGTTTTAATTAATGATAAAAAAGAGGGAATGAGACCACTTAAATGGAAAGATATTGTAATTCTTTTAAGAGCTACAAAGTTTGCGAATATTTATGAAAAAGAATTGATAAAAAATGGAATCCCTGTTTTTACAGATGGATCTGATGAATATTTAGATACTATCGAAATTCAGACGATGATGAATTTGTTAAAGGTACTAGATAACTCTTTAGATGATATTGCTGTTGTAACGGTTTTAAGAAGTACGATTTTTGGCTTTACAGATAACGAAATTATTGAAATGAGACTTGTGAATCGAGATGTGTATTTCTGGAATTCTTTGCTACAAGCCAAAGAAGAATTAGAAAATGAAAGCTTGAAAGAGAAATTAAATAATTTTTTAGACAAAATTGCTGAATGGAAAGAAGAAAAAGATTATTTACCAATTAGTGAGTTGATTTGGAAAATTTACGTAGAGACTGGATTTTATAATTATGTTAGTTTGATGCAAAATGGATCAGTTCGTCAAGCTAATTTGAAAATGCTTTTTGAACGAGCAAAAGAATATGAAAAAACAAGTTTTAAAGGACTATTTAATTTTATCCGTTTTATTGAAAAATTGAAAAGTGGAAATTCGGACTTATCTTCTGCAAAAATTATTGGAGAAAATGAAGATGTGGTCAGAATTATGAGTATTCATAAAAGTAAAGGGCTAGAATTCCCAATTGTATTTTTAAGTAATACTAGTAAAAAGATGAATACGCAAGATATGCAAGGGGATATTCTGTTGCATAAGGATTTAGGGTTCGGACCAAAATATTTGAATTTAGATATGAAATTGGAATATCCAACTTATGCGAAAGAAGCAATGAAAATTAAGTTAAAAGATGAAGCAATTTCAGAGGAAATGAGAATTCTTTATGTTGCCCTAACACGTGCTAGAGAAAAATTAATCATTACTGCTATTCGTAAAAATGAAGAAAAAGAAATTGAAAATAAGAAAAAGGATTTGCAGATTTATATTGATGAGAAGAAAATCAGTAAAAATTTGTTGAAAAAGAAAAATTCTTATTTAGACTGGATAGAGTATGTCATATTGAATCAAGAAATTCAAGGAAGAAAATATGAGAATTTAGATTTTTCAATTATTGAAGCAAAAGAACTTTTGAAGGAAAATGAGGATCAAGAAGAAAAACAAAAAATAGATTTTTCAGAGTATGATGATTTTGAGAAATTAGAAGAAAAGTTAAATTGGAAATATGAGGATGACTTTTTAACCAATCTTCCAATTAAGACAACGGTTACTACATTAAAACAGCTAGAAAATGAAGGAGTTGACTTTTTTGCCTTATCTAATCGAGATACTGGTTTAAAAGAAATTGTTCCAGAATTTTTACAAGAGGAAAAAGTTACTTCAGCTAGAATAGGAACTTTAACACATTTGGTTTTACAAAAAATAGATTTTACTAAAATACAATCTGAAGAAGATATTAAGAAGTTTATTCAGGAATTAGTTGCTAAAAGTTTTATGAAAGAAGAAGAGTCAAAACGAATATCTTCGAAAAGAATTTATCAATTCTTAACTTCTGATTTTGCATTAAGAATAAAACAAGCTAGAAAGGTATATAAAGAAAGACCATTTTGTATTAAAGTGGAGTCTTCCGAAGTCTTTAAAGAGGAGGAAGCAAAAGGAGAGATGCTAGTACAAGGTATCATTGATATGTACTATGAAAAAGTAGATGGGAATTTGGTCCTTGTTGACTATAAAACAGATTATGTTGAAAACGAGGAGACAGAGCTAGTTGATAAATACAAGGTTCAATTAGAATTGTATAAAAAAGCTTTAGAAGAAGGAACTGGAAAGAAAGTAGACGAAGTTTATATTTATTCATTGTACTTGAATAAGGAAATTAAGTTGTAATAAAAATAAAGCGATTGAAAAAATCAGAAACTACCGCTTTTATCATTGACAAAAAATACAAAAAGAAATAGAATATAAACGTAAAAGATTATTTTAAAGGAGACGTTTGACTTGGAAAAAATAATTGCTAAAAATCCTACAGCAAAACATAATTACACGATTGAATCTACTTTTGAAGCTGGGATTGTATTGTCTGGAACAGAAATTAAGTCAATTAGAAATGGAAAAGTAAATATTAAAGATACTTATGTCATGATAAAAAATGGAGAAGCTTTTGTTTTAGGAATGCATATTAGCCCTTATGAACAAGGAAATATTTTTAATAAAGATCCTTTAAGAGATAGAAAATTATTGCTTCATAAACGAGAGATTATGAGGCTTTATGGAATGATAAAATCAAAAGCTGTTAGCTTGATTCCAATAACGCTTTATTGGAAAGATAGGAAAGTAAAAATGGAAGTAGGAATTGGAAAAGGCAAAAAGCTTTATGATAAAAGAGAAGATATGGCAAAGAAAGATGCTATGAGAAAGATTGAAAGAGCATTGAAAAATTTATAATTTTGTATAAACTCATTTTAGGCAAAATTAAGGAGGAAAGATTGAAAGAATATATTGATTCAAAAAGAGATGAAATCATTCAAGAATTAAAAAATGTAATTGCTTTTAAGAGTGTTTCTGAAGAAACTGGAAATCCAGAGATGCCTTTTGGAGAGGAATGTAAAAAAGTTTTAGAATATGTTTTGAATCTTGGAGGAAGATTAGGATTTAAAACGAAAAATATAGATGGATATTGTGGTTATATAGAGTTTGGAGAAGGAGAAGAAATGGTTGGAATTATTGGACATTTAGACGTTGTTCCAGCCAATTTTGAGGATGGATGGAAATCAAATCCATTTATTCCTGAGATAAGAGATGGTAAACTTTATGGAAGGGGAGCAATTGATGATAAGGGTCCAGTAATTGCTAGTCTTTATGCAATGAAAGCTGTCCAAGAAAAAATGAAGGTAAATAAAAGAATTCGTTTGATTCTAGGACTAAATGAAGAAAAGAATTGGAAATGTATCAATTATTATAAGCAAAATGAAGAAGCTCCAACTGTTGGATTTAGCCCAGATGCGGATTTTCCTTGCATTTATGCTGAAAAAGGAATTATTACTGTAAAGTTAGAACATGAATTTGGAATTGAAAATTGTGAAATCTTAGAGGTAAGCACAGGAGACAATGCAATTAATGTTGTTCCAAAGTATTGTATGATGAGATTGAAATTAAACAATTCAGAAGATATTCAAAAGTTTGAAAATCGTGATGAGGTTCATGTTGAGAAAATTAGCAAAGATACAGTAAAATTAGTAGCTTATGGAAAAGCAAGTCATGCTGCATTTCCAGCTATGGGAGAAAATGCAATTGTTAAGTTATTAAGATATTTAAAAAATAATTGGTATATTGATCGACTAGAAGAAAATGGAGTATTTGATATAGAAGCTCCAAGTTTTTTGGGAGGACCATTAACGACAGATGAATCTGGAGTTTTAACATCTAACATTGCTAGAATGAAATATGAGAATGGAAGATTAAAATTATATACAAATTTAAGAGTTCCAGTCAATACGAATTTTGATGAAATTAAAAAGTATTGTGAAGAGCTAAAAGAAAAAATTCCTGGATTAGAATATAGTATGGATAATGCAAACGCCAAATTATATATAGATAAAGATAGTTATCTAGTAAAAACTTTAACAAATATATTTAATGAGGAAACTGGATTAAATGAAGAACCGATTGCAATTGGAGGAGGAACTTATGCGAGAGCCTTCAAAAATTGTGTTTCATTTGGAATGAATATGCCAAATGATCCAGATATGTGTCATCAAGTGGACGAATTTGTTGACATAGATAAATTAATTTTAGGTAGCAAAATTTATGCACGAGCAATATATGAATTAGCAAAATGAGTAAAAGTTTAGGAGGTAAAAATTATGCAATTTGATAGCCAAGAAAGACCAAAAATATTTTATGTTATTTTATTTGCAGTTTTAATATTTGCAATTGTATTTTTTGCAAATAATGTAAAAAAGGCAATTAATAGTAGTAAGGCTCAAGAAGCAAGTGTATCTCAAAGTCAATCAGCAGAAGAAACAAAATCATAAGATTTGAAAGGTATTGAATGATAGATTTAAGCAAAAATGTACAGTTTATTAAAGGAGTAGGACCCAATCGTGTTACTCTTTTAAAAAAGCTAGGAATAGAGACTTTGGAAGACTTGATTACATTTTTCCCAAGAGAGTATGAAGATAGGAGTAAACCAAAAAATATTGAAGATTTGGTGGATGGTGAGGAGGCTTTAGTTAGTTGTTATCCAATTCGGAAGAATGAATATTATGCGAATTCGTGGAAATATGACTATTTGTAAGCTATTTGCCCGCGACGAAACAGGCGGAATTGAAATTGTCTGGTATAATCAGACATATTTGAAGAATACTTTTACTCCTGATAAACGTTATACATTTTATGGAAAAGTGAAAATGAGTGCAGGAAGGCCAACTCTTCAATCTCCGGTTTATGAGTTAGAAGGAAAAAATCAGAATACAGGAAAAATTATTCCCATTTATCCTTTAACTTATAAATTATCTCAAAATACAATTCGAAAAATTATAGAGAACGGAATTGATGAAGCTTATGGAAAGCTTGATGAAACGCTTCCAGAGTATCTTTTAAAAAAATATAATTTAGATGATATTAGTACTGCTATCAAACAAATCCATTTTCCAGATAATTTCTTGGATTTTAATAGAGCAAGACGTAGGTTGGTTTTTGAAGAACTATTCTCAATGCAACTTGCTCTTTTGAAGTTAAAAAATAAATATGACGTTAACAAACAAGGAATTTGCTTTAGTAAAGAATCAAAGATGTCAGATGTGATTAATGATTTGCCATATAATCTAACAAGAGCTCAAGAAAGAGTTTTGGAGGAAATTAATCAAGATATGGAATCCAATAAGCCAATGAATCGATTACTTCAAGGAGATGTTGGTTCTGGAAAGACTGTTGTAGCAGAATTAGCAGCATACAAGTGTGTAAAAAGTGGATATCAAGCTGTTATTATGGCTCCAACTGCGATTTTAGCTGGTCAACATTTGGAATCTTTTACAGAGATTCTTGGAAAATATGGTATAAGATGTGAATTACTTGTTAGTGGAATTACCAAAAAGAATAAGACAGCAATTTTGAAAAGATTGAAAAATGGGGAAATTGATATTTTAATTGGAACGCATGCTGTTTTTGAGGATAATGTGGAATTTAAAAATTTAGGGCTAGTTGTGACTGATGAGCAGCATAGATTTGGGGTGCGTCAAAGAACAAAATTAGTACAAAAAGGGGAATCTCCAGATGTATTAGTTATGACAGCTACTCCGATTCCTAGAACACTTGCTATTATTTTATATGGGGATTTGGATATTTCAATAATTGATGAACTTCCTCCAAATAGAAAGAAAATAGAAACTTATGCTGTTAAGAAAGATTTGGAAGCTAGGGTAAATGCTTTTATTGCAAAACAAATAGAAGAAAAAAGACAATGTTATATTGTTTGTCCATTAGTGGAAGAAAACGAAGAAATGGATTTGAAATCAGCAGTTGAACTTACTAAAACATATCAAGAAAAAGTTTTTCCAAATTATTGTGTAGAATGCTTACATGGAAAAATGAAAGCTAAAGAAAAAGATGATATTATGGAAAGATTTAAAAATGGCGAAATTGATATTTTAGTTTCTACAACGGTTATTGAGGTTGGTGTTAATGTACCAAATGCGAATATTATGGTAATAGAAAACGCAGAAAGGTTTGGGTTGGCTCAGCTTCATCAGTTAAGAGGTAGAGTTGGACGTCGGAGAATATCAATCTTATTGTATTTTGAAATACCAAGGAAATTCTCAGATTATTAAGGAAAGAATGAATGTTATTACGAAATCTAATGATGGATTTGTGATTTCTGAAAAAGACTTGGAACTTCGTGGTTCAGGGGAATTTTTTGGAACAAAGCAACATGGTATTCCAGAATTTAAAATTGCCAATCTTTTTACTGATATTGAGATGTTAAAACAAGTTCAAGCAATTGTAATGGAAATTTTAAGCAAAGATCCAGAATTGCAAAAAGAGGAAAATAAGCCATTACAAAAGATGATTGAAAATAAATTTAAAGATAGAATTGAAATTTAAGAAGGAGAGACGGAAAATGGGACGTACCACTTTTCCCTCTATAACAAAAAGGGAAAAGTGGTACGTCCCATTTTCCCTCTCTTCTCCTTTTGACAAATTACAGAAAATGATGTATGATAGAATAACATTATTTTTTGAAAAGAAGAGGATGTTTAAATGCAAACGTTTATGCTTTTTATTGGAACGATTACTTTAGTAATTGGCGTGAAATTAATATATGATGCAAGATTAATAGTAAATAAATATTTTAGTGTTAGCCAAAAAAACACAGCTGTAATCTTCTTAAAAGTATTAGGAACATTTTGCGCCGTTTTAGGTGCAATACTTATTTCAAAAAATTGGGGTGCAATGATTAATTAACGATAGAAGGAGAGAACTATATGAGAATTGTATGTAATGATAAAGCTTTTGAGGTAGCAGAGGGAGTGGCTTTAAGAGATGCTTTACAAGAAGTTATGCCTGAAAATGCAATTGCTGCAAGATACAATAACGAAATTGCGTCACTAAATCAACCTATGAATCACGAAGGAAAAGTTGAATTTATAGATAGAACAACAAGAGATGGAAGAAATATCTATGTGAGAGGATTGCTATATTTGGTTAGTATGGCTGCAGAAAGAGCCTATCCTGGTTCTAAATTTTCCGTAGATTATCAATTGTCAAATGCGATGTTTTGTGAATTTGCTGATATGGAAATAACGGATGAAGTTGTTATCAATATTAAAACGGAAATGGATAGAATTGTTCGTTCTAATTTGCCAATTATTAAAAAGATTATGACACCAGAAGAAGCAGAGAGATTCTATAAAGAAGAACCAACAATTAGAGGTAGACTACAATTAAATGTTAATAAAGATAAAGTTTCTTTATATTATTGTGAAGAGTATTTTAACTATTTTTATGGAACAATGCCTATTTCAACAGGATTTGCAGAAATTTATGATATTGCCAAATATCATGATGGATTATTAATTAGATATCCATCAACAAGCGAGCCAAATAATTTACCAAAACATGTAGAATCACTAAAACTTGCATCTGCTTTAAAAGAGTATGATGACATTTATAGAATTTTAGGAATTAATACAGTTTATAAATTAAATAAAAGAATTAGAGAAGGAAAGATTAAAGAATTAATTTTATTCTCAGAAGCATTACACGAAAAGAAAATTGCTGAAATTGCTCAAAAAATTAAAGAACGTGGAAATGTTAGAATGGTATTAATTGCAGGGCCATCTTCATCTGGAAAAACAACATTTGCTGGAAAACTAGGAATGAGTTTGAGAGTAAATGGAATTAAACCAGTTACCATTTCTGTTGATAATTATTTTGTTGAAAGAGAAAATAATCCAAAAGATGAATCTGGAAATTATGACTTCGAATGTATTGAAGCATTAGATTTAGATTTATTAAATGATCAATTAGTAAAATTATTAAATGGAGAAGAAGTAGAACTTCCAACCTTTGATTTTAAAACGGGTCATAAAGAATATCGTGGAAATAAATTAAAATTAGAAAAAGATCAAATTATTGTTATGGAGGGTATCCATTGTCTAAATGAAAGATTAACAAGCTTGATACCACCAGAAGATAAATTTAAAGTATATATTAGTGATTTAACAGTATTGAATATTGACTACTATAATAGAATTTCAACAACAGATACTAGATTAATTAGAAGAATTGTAAGAGATTATAATTTTAGAAATTATAGTGCATTACATACTTTAAATATGTGGTATTCTGTTAATCGTGGAGAACAAAAATATATTTTCCCATATCAAGAAGAAGCTGATGTAATGTTTAACTCATCTATTGTTTATGAGATTTCAGCTTTGAAGAAGTATGCAGTTCCATTGTTGCAAGAAATTCCACAAAGTGAACCAGCGTATAGCGAAGCAAGAAGATTACTCGCTATGTTCCAATATTTTGATGATATGGAAGATGACTTAATTCCTAATAATTCTTTAATAAGAGAATTTATAGGGGGAAGTATATTCGAGGATTAAAAATGTTTAAAGTAATTGATGAAAGTTTTGTATGCGAAAATTGTGGTAAAATGGTTCCTAAACTTGGTTATTCTTGTAGGAACCATTGCCCTTATTGTCTATATTCTAAACATGTTGATATTGATCCAGGTGATCGTGCACAAATATGTCATGGATTATTAGAACCAATTGGAATAGAAACAACCAAAAAAGGATATGTTATTATTTTTAAATGTCAGAAATGTGGTGAAATTAGAAAAAACAAAGTAGCTGAAGATGATGACATGGATAAAGTAATTGAACTTTCTGCAAAGCATTGAACATTGGGGACGTTCCTTAAAGTTCAAAAATGAACATGAGGGATATTCGTTAAAATAGTTTTTTATAAGGAATAAATATGAAAATAAAAATAATAAGACTTATTTTAATAATTTTAATTCTGATGTGGATGATGGTTGTGTTTGGATTTTCAAATAATAATGCCCAAACTTCATCTAGTATTAGTTATAAAGTAGCAAAAGTTTTTGTGAAAACAGAAAAAGAGGCAAAAACAATAGAGCCATATATTAGAAAATTAGCGCATTTATCTGAATATACAGCTGGTGGATTTTTATTTTATGGATTGTTTTTGACATTTCAGTTAAGCCCCAAAAAACAAGTGATTTTTGCAGAAGGAATGGGAGTTTTGTACGCAATAACAGATGAGATCCATCAGTTATTCGTGCCACGGAAGAGCTCGGAAGAATTGATGATGTCGGTATTGACTCAATTGGAGTTACACTTGGAATATGTGTGTTACTATTTTTTGTGAAATTAGTAAATCAAAGAAAAAAGAAATGAAAGGGTGTTTAAAATGCTTGATTTTAAAGATGAAATTGCAGAAGGTATTTCAAAATGTATAGGTGTGGAAGCAGAAGAAATCAAAGGATATTTAGAAGTCCCACCAGACAAAACTATGGGAGATTATGCATTTCCTTGTTTTAGACTAGCTAAAACACTAAAAAAAGCTCCTCCAATGATTGCTGAAGAGATAAAAACTATAATGGATGTTGCTAGTAATTTAATTTCTAAATTTGAAGTCCAAGGAGGATATTTAAATTTCTTTGTCAATTCTAATGCATTAGTAAAAGAAGTTTTAGGAGAAATAGATAAATTTAAAGAGAATTATGGTTCATCTTATATAGGACAAAATCAAAATATTATTGTAGAGTATTCCTCTCCTAATATAGCAAAACCTTTCCATATTGGTCATTTAAGAAATACCATTATTGGAAATTGCTTATATAAAGTATATAAATTTTTAGGATATAATGTAACAGGAATTAACCATCTTGGAGATTATGGAACACAATTTGGTAAATTAATTGAAGGATATAAAAGATGGGGCGATGAGTATGATATTGCAAGAGATCCGATTAATGAATTAATGAAAATTTATATTAGAATTAATGACGCATGCAAAGAAGATGAATCTATTTTAGAAGCTTGTAGAGAAAATTTTAAAAAGCTTGAAGATGGAGACGATTACTGTGTAGAATTATGGAATTGGTTCAAGGATGAAAGTTTGAAAGAATTCCAAAGAATCTACGATCTATTAGGTGTTGAATTTGATTCTTTAAATGGTGAAGCTTTTTATACAGATAAAATGGATGAAGTAGAAGAAATTTTAGATAAAGCAAAAATCACTAAAATGTCAGAAGGGGCAAAAATTGTCGATTTGGAAGATAAAGGTTTAGGAGTTTGTATGATTCGTAAATCTAATGGTTCAACAATTTATGCAACAAGAGATTTAGCTGCGATTAAATATAGAGCAGATACTTATGATTTTGATAAATGCTTATATGTTGTTGCTTATGAGCAGGCATTACACTTTAAGCAAATTTTTGAAGTAGCAAAATATTTAGGAATTCCAGAAAAATGTGTTAATGGTCTAGAACATGTTCAATATGGTATGACAAGATTAACAACTGGAAAAATGTCTACAAGGGAAGGAACTGCAATTAAAGTTCAAGATTTACTTGACGAGGCAATTTCTAGAACGACTAAGATTATTGAAGAAAAAAATCCAGATATGGAAGACAAAGAAGAAAATGCTAAAAGAATTGGTATTGGAGCAGTTGTATTTAACAACTTAAGCAATACAATCATTAAAGATCAAGTATTTGACTGGGATAATGTATTAAGCTTCCAAGGAGATACAGGTCCATATATTCAATATGTATATGTACGTACAAAAGGTGTTTTAGAAAATGTTGGATACATTCCAAAATTGGAAGAAATAGATACAGCTTGTTTGTTAGATGAGACTGCTATAGATGTTGTAACTACATTGTATAGATTTGGAGATATGCTAAAATCTGTTACAGAAAAAAATGAACCGTCTATCTTAGCTCGTTATTTATTAGAACTTGCTCAAAAATATACCGCTTTTTATAATGAAGACAAAGTTATGGTAGATGATGAAAAGTTAAAAAATGCAAGAGCTTATTTAACTTACTGTGTTCAAACAGTTATTCAAATTGGATGTGGCTTATTGGGGATGGAAATGCCAAGCAAGATGTAATAGATGCAAAAGATAAGGGGGATATGTATGGTAGAAGGTTCTAAAATTGATGAATTTATAAAAACCAATAATTTATATAGTGATAATAAATTGCATCGTGCTTTTTTTAGAATGATGGCTGAAGTAAAAGAAAATATAAAAGGAGAACCTTTTCCTGTAGAAGAATTAGAAAGAATTGCACAAAAAGTACGAGCCATCATAGATAACAAAAAAATGACTATTAATGAAGAGTTTAATATGATTTTTGTGTATCGTTTGAGCAAGTGGGAAACAGAGAACAAGAAAAAGATTGGTAGAAGAGAAAGACAAGATATAGGAAGCGAATTAGCAAAGGAACTTGGTGTAGAAGAGATATATAATAACCATATTCCAACTTATTTATTATATCAACTTGGAATAATGCCAAAGGAGCGAATCATTCCAAATGATATGAGAAAAGATAGTTTATTGTTAAGTCCTCTTAAAAGAAAATACAGAAAAATATTTCAAGACTTTTCAGATGGCGATAAAAGAACAATAACAGGATTTAAAAGAGAAATTTACCATGTTCCACCAACAAGTGCTAAGATGATTGCTAAAAAAGCATTACTTGCTTTACTTATTACAGTTGCTGGCTTAGAAGCATTTGATGTAGGAACTATGGAATTTGGGGTTAAAGCTGTAGAAGCACAAAGATATGAGGGCATTTTGGCAGATTACGAAACGCGTATGGATGATTATGCTCAAGATTTAAAAGATATGAATTTAACTGATATTCAAGCAATTATGAAAATTATTAATGATGTGCATCAAAATACACAAGGAATGTCTTTCTATGAAGGGATGGGAACTGATCCTGCATTAGATACTTCAAGTTATTTCAGACTAGCAGTGGGAGATTCAGAGGGCTATGGTGTTTGTCGTAATTTTGCAGATCATTTTACATATGTATTAAATTTATATAATCCTGAATTTCATGCACATGATATGTTATGCGAATTATCTAATAATCCAGTAAGAATTGCAAATGTTGAAAGACATCAAAGAGAATATACGGATGAAGAAAAAGAAAAATATAGTGAACAATTGGAACAAATGCAAGAAGAACATTCACGAGAGGATTCTCATGAGTCAACTATCCATTCAGCTAATCATATGGTAACGGTAATTGACGTTCCAGGAAGTGATTGTCGATTAGTAATTGATGTTTTGAATCCATCTATTTATTTAATGGTAAATAATGAGTTAGTACCATTAAATAATGATGAAGCAAGAATATATTATACTCCTCTGACAGAATCCGTTCTAGGAATAGACTACCAAATTAGTGCAATTAAGAATTTGTGGAGTATCAAGAATACTAGCAAGACAGAGGAAGAAATTGCAGAAATACGAGAAGAATGGGGAGTAGAAGCTCAGAATAGAGCATTACAAGAGGTTCTTGAGATGCCTGGAGAAGCTTTAATTGGAAAGAAGGCATTTCAATCAAAGATTTCAAGAGCAGCTTTTGAAGAAACTCAAGTAGAAGAGGATGTTAGAGAATGATTGTTATGAAGAAAAAGATAAATCTTATTTTATTAATAATTTTAGTTGTTTTGATAATTGTTACAGGAGCTTTTGCATATAAATTTTATGCAGAGAAGAAAGAACAAGAAGAAAGACAAGTTGCAAAGATAGAGGAGAAAAAAGAAGAAGATAAAGTTTATGAGTTGCTAATTAATTATCCAATAAAAGGTCAGATTTATATAGATAGTATTGCATCAGAGGATGCAATAGAAGAAGTAGGAAGAGTTCTTGAGTCCAAAGAATATGTTGAAAACATTGAGTTTATTTCTAAAGAGCAAGCATTAGAAGAAGTAAAAACAAGATTTAAAAATGCTGATTATATTTTTGATGGATATGAAGAAAATAATATCTTTCCTGCATCATATATTTTTACGATAAAATTAAAGAATTTTGGAGAATTTAACAAAGAATATTTTGCAAAAATAGGAAAGGATTTACAACAAATTACTTATGTAGAAAAAATAGTAATAAATGGTAATGCATATTTAGAAATTTATGAGAAATATGGAATAGAAGGTCTAGAAGAATATGTTAAGAGTTATGATGTTTTAGAGACTATGAAAAATTAGAAAAATCCAAAATCGAGAAAAGATAAAAATTTTATGTTGATATTTGTAAAAATATTTAAAAAAATTGTAAAAAAGCGTTGACAAATTAAAAATCACGTTGTATAATAATTCTCGTTGAACCGATAAACGGAGAGACAAAAGTACTTTGAAAAATAAACAATAAATACAATATCCTTTGAAATAATTCTAAGAGAATTATAAATTTTAACCAAAAGGTATGAAGCAATTTATACCAGCAGTTTTAAATAATTAAGAGTCAAAGAACTTTGAATTTTTGCTAAATTACAGAACGAATGTAATTTAGCTTTAGAAACGAGTAGTACAAGGAAAACGATTGAGG
>JAFUWA010000047.1 GCA_017477355.1 Clostridia bacterium | reverse complement strand
TCACAAACTAGAAAAAGAAGAATTAATTGTTTGGGGAGGAGATGGAACGCTTAACGAAACATTAATAGGACTTGATAAAACGCATCAAGATGCCGAGATAGCGTTTATTCCGATGGGAACAACAAATGACTTCGCTCGTTCCTTAAAGGTCTCATTTGACGAACTAGCAGTTTCTAAAAACTTAGACACTTATAAATTAAAAGAAGTCGACATGGGAACAATTGACGATATGCCATTTAACTATGTTGTTAGCATGGGATTGTTTTCAAAAGCTTCTTATCAAACAAGTAGAAAATGGAAAAATAGGATTGGAAAAGCGGCTTATTATTTAAATGGAATCAAAGAATTTTTTAATTATAAAACACATAAATTAAAAGTAACTTCTGCGGATAATACTATTTCTATCGAAGATGAATTTATTTACGGAAGTATCAGTAATTCTAGATATATGGGTGGCTTCCCAATTTTTAGAAAAAAAGATATTAAACTAGATGATGGAGAATTTGAAGTGATTCTTGCAAGAGCTCCGAGATTTAGACTTTATACAGTGATTGTCGTTATTAAAATACTGACAGGGGCTTTAAATGATAAACACATTCAATATTTTAGAACTTCCAATATGAAAGTGGAAGCTCCTAATCGGAATTGATTTATCGATTGATGGTGAGTATGGCGGAAATCGAAAGGAATTTCAAATTCAAAATCATCAAAAAAAGACGAAATACCTTGTACCATAATCCAGATAAAATGATGTAGGAGGAAAAAATGAAAAAAAAAGGAATCATTATTACGATTGTTATTATTTTAATTTTAGCTTTAGTAGGAGGAACTGCAGCTTTTATTATATTAAATCGTGAGGATGAAGATGAAGAAAGAACATCTAAAAAAGAAAAAATAGAATGGGGAGATGTATATCTTGAAGTTTTAGGAGAAGATAACGAATTTGAAGACATGAACAATATGGAACTTCAATTAATAGATATGGATAGTGATAAAACACCAGAGCTTGTTGTTTATGGCGTTAATAAAACAGGAGATTTTTTGGCTAAAATTTATAGAATTAATGCTAAAAATAAAGTGGATACAGTTGTTGTTGATTTACAAAATGAATTTGAAGTTAAATTCTTATATAATGTAAAAGACGAAGTATATGGATGGTATGCTGTTGTCAAAAAAGCTATGCCAGATATTTCTTCTAGCCCTTCTAGTTCTGCACCTTCCGAAATCGTTACAGTATATGATTTAAATTTTGCATCTGAAGAATATGAACCAGTGGAAATCGAAGGGGATTTTGAAGAGAACTTTATTGAGATTGAAATGCCAGAGATAGAAAAAGTTCCATTTGAAGTTGGCTTAGAGAAAGAAGAAATTGAAGAAGTTTTGGAAGAAGTAAAAGACAATTATGTGACGGAAGAAAAACTAATAACAGAAGAGGTAGAGGAACAAGTTGAAAATGTCAAAATGATAAAAAATATCTCAAAAAAAGATTTAGCAAAAGACTTAGTTTATTCAGAATTAGAACTTTCTAACACTTGGGGCGAATATGAATATCCAGTAATTAATATCAATTCTAGTGATGTTAATAAAATAAATAAAGATATTAAAGAAGACTATGGATTTGAAAAAGAAGATTTTGATAGAGATGGATTTGTTTTAGGACCTGAAAATGTAAAATCAAGTTATTTCTACCAAGTTAATGGTGATATCTTATCATTAGTTGTATATAATGGTGGAAATGAGAGCATTTGGGCTAGTGCTTATAATGTTAATTTAAAGACTTTACAAGAAGCTACGGCAGAAGAGTTATTAAAAATCAAGAACTTAGAAAAAGACGAGGTAATTGAAAAAGCATTAGAAGTAGGTAAAAAAGAATTTGATTCTGTTATAGAGAAAAATAAAAAAGAATTTAGTTCAGAAGAATCATGGAACATGATGTATCCTTCTGATACAATTGCTGAATGGAAACAAGAGCTAAGTGATGAGATTAAGAAACTAGAAAACCTTTATTTAGATGAAAATGGAGATTTATGCTTGTTAGTTACAATCCATCATCCAGGTGGTCAATGGTCTTGCTATATGAAAAATACAATTAATGTTTCTGATGATTATTCTATTAGAACGCTAGAAAAAGAATTTTTCGATTTAGACGAGACAGATACAAAATCAAGTGATTCATCAAATAATACAATAAGCACAGATGAAAATAATTCATTAACAAAATATACTTTAGATAGTTCTGTAAAAGCTCCCGTAAAGGAAGGAGTTTACGAAGGCCCTATGGGGACTTTAACTATTACAAATGCAAAAGATAATCAATTTGACTTTTCATTTGAGTGTTATAAACCAACTGTTGCTGGAAGTGCTAATGTTGGAATGTTAGACGGAGTTGCTCAAACGATTAAAGGTGGAAACTATGTATATCATGAATACACTGGTGACGGAGCATACGATTTTACGTACAATATTTTCTTCTATATTGCTGATGGCGGAATTATGGTAAAAGATGAATGTTTATATAATAAAGAAGCATATGTGACAACAATTTGCCCATATTGCGGTAATGGTGTTGAATTTGACGGAGATTATCTATTAAAAAAATAAAAGGGGGGATTTTAAAATGAAAAAGAAAATTTTTAGTGTTTTGTTAATCGTAACATTATTAATGGCAATGTTAGTTGGATTAACAGCATGTGGAGATGGAGATGACGAAGAAAAAAGTAGTAAAAAGTCTTCAAGCTCAAGCAGTGTTACAAAACACAAAGAAATGATAGAAGAAGTTTATGAGGATTTTGAAAACAGAGATTTAGATGCTCTTATGGATTTATATGATGTAAAGGGAATGAATCAATATTATAAAGATGCTGGAGCAGATATAACTGTAACAAAAAGCAAATTAAAGGAATCATTCCAAAGTCTTTTTGATGCGTATGATGAATATGATATGTCAATGTTTATTGATAGTGATATTTATCATATTACTTCAAAATCAGATTTGAAAAAGGCATATAAAGACATGGGTGAAGACACAGATGATATTGATGACTTATGGGAAGATACTTATGAAGAACTTGTAGAAGAATATGATGTATTTGTATATCGAGTTGACTATATCAATAGTAGCGCGGATGCTAGAATTTTAACAATCTTATTTAATGAGAATGATAAAATGGTAAATTATTAATCAAAAATAAAGGATAGAGTCCAAAAACTCTATCCTTTGTTTTTATATTCATAATAGCATTGGCTGGATTTGCTTTCCATCTAATGCATTTTCTAAAGTCTTCTTAATATAAGTAGGATCAAACACTACTGAACGTGGCTTTGTGATTGGATTATCTTGCTTCATTGGGACAAAATAGAAATTTCTCTTATCTAATAATTTTCCAATACTTTCTGCATTCCCGAGATAAAGCATTGTTTGTAGAAATTCCAAAGACAACTGGCTTTTCTCTCCTTAAAATAGATTTAATCGCCATTGTTACAGGGGAGTCATTAATTGCATTTGCAACTTTGCCAATGGTATTTCCAGAAGCGGGAGCGACAATTAAAATATCTAATAAATCTTTTGGACCAATCGGTTCTGCATCTTGAATTGTATGGATGATTTTATTTTCTGTAATTCTTTCAATCTTATCAATAAAATATTCTGCTTTTCCAAATTTGGTATCTAAGTTATATCCGTTATAAGACATAATAGGAAAGACAACCGCCTTTTCTTCTTTTACTAATTTTTCCATTTGTTTAATACTTGCTTCAAAAGTACAAAAGGAGCCTGTAAAACAATATCCAATTCTTTTTCCTTTGAGTTCCAAATAGACACCTCCTTTCCATATTATAGTTTATGAGGTAAACATAAAAAAGGTAAAAATATTGAAACAATTTTACCATTGTAAAAATCCTTTATTTATGATAATATATATAAGGTTTTAATTTTATGGAGGAAACAATTTGAGTAAAACAAAGATAAAAAGAATTCTAATTTTCTTATTTGTAATCGGGATAATTGGAATTGATATCATTTTATTTTTATTATATGGGCCAAGTTTAAGATTTAGAGACTGGCTAATTAATACCGCTATGTCAACGAGATCACATCAATATTTAGCAACTTGGTTTTATGATAATGCTACAATTCAAGATAGCTTAAATAGAAATTCTATTACTGATTTTGCTTTTGCAAGCAATTTGGATGAAGTGCAATTGATAGATTATTCACAAATCGAAATAACAGAATTTGCAAATGAGTATGAAAAAGAAATTTTAACAAAATCAAAGGAAAATAATGATTATAAAATTATTAAAATAACCGGAAAAAAATATGATGGATATTTGGCAGTAATTTATGATCCATCTCGTGTTGATATTGCTGTTACAAGATATATGGGGAAAGATGGGCAATATCTTTCAAAAATATCTGAACAAAATCAAGCTTATGTTGCCATTAATGGCGGAGGATTTGTAGACCCCAAAGGAGAAGGAACAGGGGGAGAACCATTAGGAATCACAATAGATAATGGAAAACTTTTGCATGAAACCTATTATAACAAGGAAGATTTAAAAGGTGGATTAATAGGATTAACTTCTGACCATAAACTTTTCTTAGGGGATATTACGAGCAAGCAAGCATTAGATATGGGAATAAGAGATAGTGTTTCTTTTGGACCATATTTGATTGTAAACCGGAATTAGTGCAGAAGTTACTGGTATTCCAGGAGGACTCACTCCTAAAACAGTTATCGGTCAGAGAAAAGATGGAATCTTTTTGTTCTTGGTTTTAGATGGAGACAGAACGCTTCGGAAGGGGCGCTTCTTATCAAGATGTATTAACAATTATGGAGAATTATGGTGCTTATAATGCAACTTGTCTAGATGGTGGAACTTCGACTGGAATGACAGTCAAAAGTATATTAATTAATAATCCAACTACGAAAAGCGGTAATCATCGTTCAAGGCCGGTTCCAACAGCTTTTATCTTGAAGCCAGATGAAAAAGATAATGGAGATTATAGTATTGTTGAAAATAAATTTTAAGAAAGAGGAAAGCAAATGTATGTAGAACATAATTTCTACGTCGGATTTAGAGATGTAGATTATAAAAATAATTTAAAAATAAAATCAGCACTAAGCTATTTAGAAGATGTGGCTGGAATTCATTCTAATATTGCAGGATATGGACTCTTAGATATTGATAAAAACAAGAAAACATGGGTTTTAACAAATTGGAAATTAGAGTTTATTAGAAGACCAAGATATTCTGAAAACTTAAAAGTAAAGACTTGGTCAAATGGAACAGAGAAGATTTATGCTCTTCGTGATTTTTATATGTATGATGAAAAAGATGAAATTGTGGCAAAAGCAACTTCTAAATGGGTATTAATTGATATTCAAAAAATGGGAATTGCAAAATTAACGGATGAAGTAATGAGTGCATATACAACAGAGCCAGATAAAGCTTTCGAAGAAAGGATTGAAAAATTAAAAGAACCAGAAAATTATACAGACTCTGTAGAAATTAAAATTACAAAAGATATGATGGATGTAAATCGGTCATGTACATAATATTAATTACATTGATTTTGTAACGCAAATTATGCCAATGGAAACAATGCAAAATGCTAAAAGTGTTGAGGTATTGTATAAAAAAGAAATAAGAGATGTAGAGAAAATAAAGTGTTTTTATGGAATACAAGACGAATATAGTTATGTAACAATTAAATCAGAAGACGAACAAATTGTTCATGCAATTGTTAGAATGTTATAAAAAATGCTGCTCCTGATATCCACGGGAGCAGTATTTTTTACAAATTGGCAAGAGGGTTATTTTCAACGGCATGCCTGATTTGTTCATTATCAACATGCGTATAAATTTGAGTTGTTGCAATGGATTCATGTCCAAGCAATTCTTGCAGAGCTCTAATATCAACATTTCCATATTTATACATTAATGTCGCTGCAGTATGACGAAGTTTATGGACAGAATATTTTGTTTGATCAATGCCAGCTAAAGCTAATTCTTCTTTTACAATATATTGAACAGTTCGATTACTGATTCTCTTTTTTTGCTCGCTTAAGAAAAGAGCATCTTTATCATTATAGCTTACTCCATCTACAGGTCTTACTTGTAGATAAGCCTTAATTGCTTTTTGGCAAGCTTCATTTAAGTAAATGGTACGTTCTTTATTTCCTTTACCAATAACATTTAATTTATTATCTTCAAAACTAATATCTTTGATATTAATCCCAACTAGTTCTGATAAACGCATTCCACAATTTAAGAATAGAGTAATGATGGCATAATTTCTTTCTGTATTATCATGATTACCATGAGATTTTTCTTTTGGTTGGCTTGTAGTTTCTAATAATTGTTTTGATTGTTCTAAACTTAAATATTTTGGAAGACGTTTTTCTTGTTTTGGATTCTCTAAATCTTGAGCAGGATTTACAGGTATCTTCTTTGTTTTATTGTATAGATAATGAAAGAAAATTCTAATAGTAGAAGCCTTTCGAGCAAGTGTTGCTGGTTTTGAATTATAGGTGTCTTTTAAATAAGCCAAGAAGCTATGGATATCTTCTAAAGTGATTCTTTCAATATCTTTTAAACTCATATCAGCAATTTCAATAGTTTTTAATTCTTTTTTATCCTTTACATCCGTCATTCTAAAACGAAATTTAATAAATTTTAGAAAATGAGCAATGTCATAATTATATTCTTTAATCGAATTTGGGGACTTATTTAAAATTGTAGCAGAATAATCTAAAAAGTCATTCAAAAAGATTGGATTATCAAATGGATCTATCATTGTTTTTTCTCCTAATTATATAGTGTGATTAATATAAATATATCACTAATATTTTTAAATTAAAAGAGGAAAAATAAATTTTGTGCAAAGTTGAGTTGGAAAATAAAAAAACCTCTTCTCATAAAGAAAAGAGGGGAAAAATTAATTTAAAATATAAGTAATAATAGAATAAGGTTTAATAGTATCTTTAAAAGCAATTTCATTCATGCAGAAATGAAATGGAATAAGAGAGTTGTGATCATTTAAGATGATAACTACAATTTCTCCATTTGGATTTTTGCAAGAAAGAACAGAAAGATTACGAGAGTACTTGCTATGTTCAATTACTTTTGCGTTTGGTTTGATAAATCTGCTGAAATGTTGAATAAAATAGTAATTTAAAGATTTAATATAGTCGGTATTCTCTTTATTTAGCATAATAGGTGCCATGCAATAATTTTTAACATGGTTTGGTCCACCTTTACTATCTAATAAAATGTTCCAATCAATATAAGCATTTGTTCCAGCGTTGAAATCATCAATGATATCTTGTGCATAATGATAATTACATTCTTCTTTCATATAACCAAAGCAACCTTCGGTATGGAATAAAAGTTTCTCTGGATAATATTTTCTGACTAATTCAATGTTTTCATAGTGGTCTCCAGAATACCAATGAAAAGCAAGTCCAGCAATTAAATTTCTTGCCTTCTCATGAGAAAGCTCTTTACGAGCTTTGTTAAATAACTTCTCTTTATTGTGGTCATGGATTAATATTTTTGTCGTAATGTTATTTTTTTCAAAAATAGGAGATAGGTAATTTACGATAAATTCCTCTTCTTGTTCTGGAGTATAAAGGCAAGATTCCCAAATTTGAATTGCATTTGTTTCATTTTGAACAGTGATATAATCAATAGAAATCCCTTGTTCTTGATAAGCTAAAATATATTTGGCTAAATATTCTGCATAAGTTTGATAATAATTAGGAGATAGATGACCACCAAGAGCTAATAGTTTATTTGTTTTCATAAAAGATGGAGGGCTCCATGGAGATGCCAGAAATTTGAGCTGAGGATTCAATTTGAGACAATCTTTTATGAAAGGAATGATGTTTATCATATCATGTGAAATTGAGAAATCTGACAAGTCTTTTTTATTACTATAGGAATAGCTCTTTATTGAAAAATCGGAACTACCAATACAAAGTCTGCAAATAGAATAATTATTGTCAAAATGGTCTTTAATAAATTGTTGTTTTTTATCATCAGAAAGTAGACTATAGCAATAACTACTTGCTTCTGTAATAGCTCCGCCGAACCCAATTACTTGTTGTTTTTCTAGACTTGGGTAAATGTTAATTACTTGATTTTCTATTTTTTCGGAATATGCTTTGGGTTTGGTTTTGGATTCTTTCAAATAAGAATTTTTGTAACTTTCGATTTTTCTAATTTCCATATGTAGATTCTCCTTATATTTAATAAAAGCATTATATCATAAATGCAATAATAGTGGCAATCTCTTTCAAAATCCTTGTAATTGAAAGAAAAGTATTATATAATATTATTGTTAGTTTTTGAAATGAATTTGAAAAGGAGGTAATCATAATGGACTTAAGAAGTGTCAAAAAAGTTATCATGTATGTAGTAACTTTCATTCCAGAAAATAATTAGAAAGACAGGGGAATGAAAGTAAAATAAATTCACCCCTGTAATATGAGGTGAAAGAAATGATAATTTTAGATGTAAATAAAGTAGGAATTAATTTTGGATATGGAGAATTGTTTGATGAAGTTTCTTTTTCATTAAATGAGGGAGAATCTATTTCAATCGTTGGTCCAAATGGATGTGGAAAGTCTACATTATTAAAAATAATTGCAGGATTGGAAAAGCCTGACAAAGGCCAAGTAAGTATTAAAAAAGAGACTAAAACAGCATATCTAGATCAGACTGGTTCTAGTATTCAAGACAATAGAAGTTGTCTTGAAATTTTGAAAGATGTATTTCATCATTTGAATGAAATAGAAGAAAGAATCAATCAGCTACAAAGAAGGTTAGAGTCTGATTTAGAAGAAAAAGAATATCCAAAAGTATTAAAAAGATATTGTGACTTAATGGAAGAATATTCAAATAAACGGAGGATATGAGATTCAGAAACAAATTGGAACCGTTATAGAAGGTTTGAATATTGATAGAAATCTGTTAAATATTAGTTACAATGATTTGAGCGGTGGAGAAAAAACGCTGATTCAACTTGCAAAAGCATTGTTAATCAAACCAGACTTATTATTGCTAGATGAGCCTACAAACCATTTAGATATTGCTAGAATTGAATGGCTAGAGGATTATATCAAATCATTTAAAGGAGCATCTGTAATTGTATCGCATGACAGATATTTCCTAGACAAAATGTCAAATAAGATTTTAGACATTGATAATGGAGAAGCAAAAGTTTATGAGACAAACTATTCTGGTTTCTTAAAAGAAAAACAAGCTAACTTCGAAAAACAAATGGCAAATTATAAAAGCCAGCAAGATTTGATTAAAAAATTAGAAGCTGAGAAAAAATATTTTGCAGAGCGTGGCATGGCTACTAATAGTTCAACATTAACTGCAAGAGCCCATGTATTGCAAAACAGAATTGATAGGATTAAAGAGAATGCAATTAAGAGACCAAAAGTTCGAAAACAAATTAATGCAGAATTTGAAGAACAGAGAAAGTCTAGTAAAAGAGTAATTACAGTAGAGAATTTAACTGTGACTGCTCCAGACAAAGTGATTCTAAATAATATTAATATGGATATTGTTTCAGGAGAGAGAGTTGCTTTTCTTGGGAAAAATGGAAGTGGTAAAACAACATTAATTAAAGCAATTTTACAAGAACGACAATTACCTCTTCAAGGAAAAATAGAAATAGGGCCAAGTGTTAAAATTGGATATTTACCACAAATTATTAGTTTTCCAAATGACAATCAAGAATTGTTAGAATATTTCGAGGGAGAAGCTGGGCTAAATGAACTAGATGCAAGACGTGTTTTAGCAAAATTTGAATTTTATCAACTAGATGTTATGAAACGAGTAGGAAAACTTTCTGGTGGAGAAAGAATGAAAGTAAAATTGGCAATTCTTTTACAGCAAAAAATTAACACATTAATTTTTGATGAGCCTACAAACCATATTGATATTCCTACAAAAGAAGTTTTAGAAAATGCTATTGAAGACTTTGATGGAACATTAATTTTTGTGAGTCATGATAGATACTTTATCAATCAATTTGCAGAAAAAATTATTGAATTTAAAGATGGAAAGCTTAAGACATATCTTGGAAATTATGATGATTATAAAGAAAAAAGTAAATAAAACTATTGATTATTTTGCATAAACGTTATAAAATAATAACGAAATTTCTAACGGAAAGAAGGAATAGTTCTAACCGAAAGAGTGCAAAAACAAAAATAGTATGAAATTTTAGTATATTGTTGCGCTCTTGTGCAACAATATTTTTTATGGGAAGCTTTTTAATTTCTCATAAAAAGAAAGAAAGGGTTTTTATGGAATCAAGAGTAGCTGTAATAGGAATTATTGTTGAGAATTTAGACAGTGTTCCAAAATTAAATAGTTTGCTTTCAGAGTATGGAGAATCTATTGTAGGAAGAATGGGAATTCCATATCATAAAAAGCATATCAATATTATTTCAGTTGTCATAGATGCAGATCAGGATGTCATTAACACGCTAAGTGGCAAGATAGGAAATTTAGATGGAGTATATGCGAAAACAGCATATGGAAATCACTAAAAATTTAATTGATAAGTTAGAAAAAGAGCAAACTTTAAATAAAGAGGAGTATTTATATTTAATTCAAAATAGAGAAAATTGTAAAGATTATTTGTTTGAAAGAGCAAGTCAAACTCGAGATAAAATTTATGGAAAAGAAATTTATATTAGGGGATTGATAGAATTTTCGAATATCTGTAAAAATGATTGTTTGTATTGTGGAATTCGAAAGAGCAATTTTAATTGTGATAGATACAGGTTAAGTAAAGAAGAAATCCTGGAATGCTCTGACTACGGATATAACTTGGGATTCCGAACGTTCGTGTTGCAAGGGGGAGAAGATAGTTTTTATACAGATGAACTTCTTTGTGACATTGTTCGAAGTATCAAAGAAAAATATCCAGATTGTGCGATTACGCTTTCTTTGGGTGAGCGAAGTTATGAAAGTTACAAACTTTTGAAAGAAGCTGGTAGCGATAGATATCTATTAAGACATGAAACAGCAAACAAAGAGCATTACCAAAAATTACATCCAAAAGAGATGAGTTTTGATAATAGAATTCAGTGTTTAAAAAATTTAAAAGAACTTGGATATCAAATTGGCGCTGGATTTATGGTAGGAAGCCCATTTCAAACAGAGGAAAATTTGGCAGAAGAGTTAGTATTCTTGAAAAATTTAGATCCTCAAATGGTAGGAATCGGACCATTTATTTCTCATAAAGATACGCCTTTTAAAGACAAAGAATCTGGAAGTGTAGAAATAACGCTATTTCTATTGGGATTAATTAGACTTACTTTACCTAAAGTTTTGCTACCAGCTACCACTGCACTCGGTACGTTAGATCCTCTTCGGAAGAGAAAAAGGAATTAAAGCAGGAGCAAATGTTTTAATGCCAAACCTTTCTCCATTAAATGTTAGAAAAAAATATATGTTATATGACAATAAAATTTGTACAGGTGATGAAGCAGCAGCTTGTATTGAATGCTTAAAAACAAGAATTGAAACAACAGGTTGTAAAATTGTCATTTCGAGAGGAGATAGTAAAAATGTATCAATATAATCCAAAATCAATGGTTGCAGAAGAATTTATCAACCATGAAGAAATTTTAGAAACTTTAAAATATGCAGATGAAAATAAAGATAATTTAGAATTAGTAGATAGCCTTTTGGAAAAAGCTAAAAATTTAAAAGGCTTAACACATAGAGAAGCAAGTGTGCTTTTAGCATGCGATGACAAAGAAAGAGTAGCTAAGATGTATGATTTAGCAGAGCAAATAAAAAAAGATTTTTATGGAAATAGAATTGTTATGTTTGCTCCACTATACTTATCTAATTACTGTGTCAATGGATGTTTATATTGTCCATATCATTTAAAGAATAAACATATTCCTCGTAAAAAGTTAACTCAAGAAGAGGTAAAGAAAGAAGTTATTGCGCTTCAAGATATGGGACATAAGAGATTAGCGATTGAAGCAGGAGAAGACCCAGTGAATAATCCAATTGAATACATATTAGATTGTATCAAAACGATTTATTCTATTAAGCATAAAAATGGTGCCATTCGTAGAGTAAATGTTAATATTGCTGCAACAACAGTTGAGAACTATAGAAAATTAAAAGAAGCAGGAATTGGAACTTATATTTTATTCCAGGAAACTTATGATAAAGAAGCATACGAATATTTGCATCCAACAGGTCCAAAACACAATTACGCTTATCACACAGAAGCAATGGATAGAGCGATGGAAGGTGGAATTGATGATGTTGGAATTGGAGTTTTATTTGGCCTAGACAAATATCGTTATGAATTTGCAGGATTATTAATGCACGCTGAACATCTAGAAGCAGTTCACGGCGTTGGGCCACATACAATTAGTGTTCCTAGAGTAAAGAGAGCAGATGACATTGATCCAAACGAATTTGATAATTCTTTAAGTGATGAAATGTTTTGCAAACTTGCAGCTTTAATTAGAATTTGTGTTCCATATACTGGAATGATCATTTCTACTCGTGAAACACCAGAAGTTCGTGAAAAAATTATTCGTTTAGGTGTTAGCCAAATTAGTGGTGGTTCACGTACTTCAGTTGGTGGTTATGCAGAAGAGGAAAGGCCACATGACACAGAACAATTTGACGTATCTGACAATAGAACTTTAGATGAAGTAGTAAATTGGTTAATGAAATCAGGGTATATTCCATCTTTCTGTACGGCTTGTTATAGAGAGGGAAGAACTGGAGACAGATTTATGGCTTTATGTAAGTCAGGTCAAATCCAAAATTGCTGCCACCCTAATGCATTAATGACATTAAAAGAATATTTGGTAGATTATGCATCACCTGAAACAAAGAGAATTGGTGATGAATTAATCGAGAGAGAAATCGAAAATATTGGAAAGGATGCAATTAAAGGTCAAGTAAGAGAACAATTGCAAAAGATTGAAAACGGAACAAGAGATTTATATTTCTAAACAAACTTAAATTCATATTTTATAGAAGGAGTTATTGACATGACAAGAATTGGATTCTTCGGAATTAGAAATGCTGGCAAAAGTAGTTTGGTAAATCGAATCACAAACCAAGAAATGTCTGTTGTAAGTGAAACAAAAGGAACTACAACAGATCCAGTCAAGAAAACAATGGAGATTTTGCCTCTAGGTCCTGTTACTATTATTGATACTCCTGGACTTGATGATGAAGGAAAATTGGGAGAAAAACGTATTGGGCAAACAAAGAAGATTTTAAGAAATTGTGATATTGCAGTTTTAGTGACTATTGCAGATCAACCATTGAATCATTCAGAAGAAGAGGTAATTACTATATTTCAAGAAAGACAAATTCCATATATTATTGTAAGAAATAAAATAGATTTAGCAGAGTTGAAAGAAGATGACAATAAGGAATTTGTAAATAACAATAATTTAATTTATACAAGTACAATAAAAAATATTGGAATTGAAGAATTAAAAAATGCAATTGGGAATCTAGCTCCAAAGGAAGAAAAAGAAATTCATCTTGTGAGTGATTTCATTCAAGAAAAAGATATTGTTGTATTAGTAACTCCTATTGATGGAAGTGCTCCAAAAGGAAGATTAATTTTACCACAACAGCTAGCAATTAGAGATATTTTAGATAAACATGCTATTCCCATAGTTACGCAACCAGAAGAATTAGAACAAACCTTAAATGTGCTAAAAGAAAAACTAAAATTAGTTATTACAGATTCTCAAGTTTTTGGAAAAGTAAAAGAGATTGTCCCAGAAGAAATATCTCTTACTTCTTTTTCTATTTTGATGGCAAGATATAAAGGATTTTTAGATACAGCATTAGAAGGAGTAAGTAAGATTAATCAGTTAAATGAAGGAGCAAAAATATTAATTGCAGAAGGATGTACGCACCATAAACAATGCGAAGACATTGGAACTGTTAAAATTCCAAAATGGTTGAAAGAATATACAAAAAAGAATTTGGAATTTGAATGGACAAATGGAATGGGATTTCCAGAAGACCTAAGTAATTTTGATTTGATTATCCATTGTGGTGGTTGTATGTTGAATGAAAACGAAATGAAGTTTCGAATGGAAGAAGCAATGAAGCAAAATGTCCCTTTTACGAATTATGGAACAGTGATTAGTTACATGCAAGGAATTTTAGAAAGAGCAACTAGAATTATAAATAAAAATGAATAGTAATAAGAAAAAATTTGCTATTTCTTTTTTACTGTAGTATAATACTTATATTAAATGGAAAGGGGATTTCTAAATATGAAGAAGAAAATTTTTAATATCAGTTTTTTACTTATTTTAACAATTGCATTGTTATTTTCTTTGACAGCTTGTGGTGAAGAAGAAGATGATGATGATAGAAAAAGTAGTAAAACGAATACCTCTTCTGCAGAATCTGTTATTGAGGCAGCTGTTGATGCAATTAATGATCAAAAAGTAAATGATTTAATATATTTGATTGATCTTGATGCATTAGAAGCAAGTTTTGGAGAAGAAATTCAAAAGAAATGGTTAAAAGAAGGACTTCAAGATTTCTTTGACGAATATGAAGACCTTGAATTAGAAGTAAGTAAAATTAAGAGTTTGGAAGATGATAAAGATGTTTTAGACGATTTACTTGATTATTACGATAGCTATGAGGAATATGTAGAAGAGGTTGAAGAGGACTATGACTTAAAAAATGTTTCAATCTATACAGCCAAGGTACAAATTTCTGATGATTATGAATATTTAATAGAGGATGATGGTTCACCTTTTGAAGGAAAAGATGTTATTTACTTAACCAAAAAAGATGGCGAATACAAGATTATTTTTACTAGATTAGCAGTTAGAGCATATGCTGATTATATGTACGATTATGATTACGATGATGACTATGACTATGATTATGATTACGACGATGATGACTATGACTACGATTATGATTATGACGATGATGATTATAGCTACAATTACGATAGTTCTACAGAAGTATCAATGTTTAATGCAGCTTATGAAAGTTATGATGGAAAACAACTTGGTACTAGTGTAGTTACACTTATTGACAAAGTTATTGCTAATAATACTATCAATAATGATGATCATCCAATATATATTAGCTATTATGGAGATGATGGATCTATTGAAGAAATTATGCTATCTGATGTAAAAGACCTTGGTGCTTTTAAGAGCAAGATTGCAACAAAGCATTATTATCAAGTAGAATTAGATGAAGATTATCAAGGATATATTAGATATATTGATATTACCTACTAAAAATAGAATGGAAGAGGAGACTTAAATTTTAAGTCTCTTTTTTATTGATTGTAATTTCGGTTTATGATATGATACAAATAAAAAATATTTCTTTAAAATTTTCAAGGTTTTTTCAATAAACAATTGTTATAACATAATTATAGAAATTGAAAAAAGTTAAGCAAAGGAGAAAAAACAATATGGAAGGAAAATCAAATTTAAGGAAAATTATTTTAATTTTGGTATTAGTAGCAATATTAGGAGTGATAATTTACTATTTTGTAAAGGCTTATAATAATACAACTCCTTCTAATAGTGATACAAATACAATAACAGCAGAGACAACAGTGAAGTCTGCAACAGAGGTGAGTTCAGAATATGAAGACATTAATTATGGAGAAGCACAAGAAGTTAAGGCAGTAACAACAGCTTCAACTTCTTCATCAGGTAGTTCGGAAGTAGTGAACATTACAGCAGGTGGAACTTATGATTTATCTGGAGAATATGAAAGTATTACAATTAATACGTCAAGCAATGTTCAATTAAATTTAAATGAAGTAACAATTACGAATTCTAATGGGCCAGCAATCAATGTAGTAGATGCTAAAACGGTAGCTATTGTTTTAACAGGAACAAATACAATTATAGCCACAACAACAGAAGATTTAGATGGAGCAATTTATTCTAAAGCAGATTTAGTATTTTCAGGAACAGGTAGTTTAGAAGTAAAATCAAATTATGATGGAATTGTTTCAAAAGATACTTTAATTATCCAAAGCGGAACATATGTTGTAAACAGTGATGATGACGGAATTAGAGGAAAAGATTATGTTGCAATTACTGGCGGAACATTCTCGATAGATGCTGGTGGATCAGCTATCAAATCAACAAATGAAGAAGAGGAGGTAATGGGATATATTTCAATTGATGGTGGAACATTTAACTTAACAGCAGTTGCAGACGGTTTACATGCAGTGGGTGATATTGTTGTAAATGGTGGAGATTTTACAATTAACGTAAAAGATGATGGTATTCATGCAGATGGAATGGTAGAAATCAATGGTGGAACTTTCAATATTACTGCAGCTGAAGGTATTGAAGCAACTTATGTAAAAATTAATAATGGAGCAATTACAATTAGTGCTTCTGATGATGGAATTAACGCAGGAGCTAAATCAACAAAATACTCAGTAGTGATTGAAATTAACGGTGGTAATATTACAATTACAATGGGACAAGGTGATACAGATGGAATTGATTCAAATGGTAATTTATATATCAACGGTGGGACATTAAATATTACAGGAAACTCACCATTTGATTATGATGGAACAGCAAAATATACAGGCGGAACAATGATTGTTAATGGAGAAGAAACTACTGAAATTACAAACCAAATGATGGGCGGAGGCCAAATACAAAATGGTGGAATGATGCAAGGTGGAGGTTTCCAACAAGGCGGAGGACGCGGAATGAGATAAACATATTTTCAAGGACTGGTGTTTAAAAATGAAATTTAAGGATGTTTATAAAGGAGGTGGTTATTATAAAGGTATATAGAAGTGAATGGAAATATACTTTAACAAACCAAGAACTTTCCTTATTAAAATCTAGACTAGAAAATGTAATGGAACTAGATTCCCATACTCCTGCAGGCCGGAAGATATTTAATCCATTCTTTGTATTTTGATGATTATAAAGATACATCAGTTTATACAACAGATTCTGGTTTCTCAGAGAGATTTAAATGGAGAATTCGATATTATCGGAGAGGACTTAAGCTATATTGTCCTAGAGAAAAAAGAAAAGCTGGAAAGTAGATGTTATAAAAAATCATGTAGATTAACAGTGAATGAATATAAAACAATTGTAGAAGGAGATATTACAGATTTGGTTTATGATACCGACAAAGATTTGATTAAAGAACTAGCAGTAGATATGCTAATTCGAAATTATAAACCAAAGGTAATTGTCGATTATGAAAGAATTGCATATGTTGAAGAAATTACAAATGTGAGAATTACATTTGATATGAAGATATCTGCTTCATACGAATTAGACAAATTTTTAGATGGAGATTATTTGAGCTTTTATGTTTTGCCAAGTGGAGTAAATGTATTAGAGGTAAAATTTGATGATATCTTACCATCTTATATTAGAAATATTGTAGAGTCATTTAATTTTAAACAAACATCTTTCTCAAAATATTATTACTGCAGAAAGATAATGGATTGTTATATTAGACGTTAGAGATTAGGAATTAGATGTATAGAAAAAAGGAGAAAAGAAAATGATAGAAATTTTTGAAAATATTATTAATAATTATTCAAATACAATTATTACAACAACATCAATATTGGCGATATTGTTAATGG
>JAFUWA010000005.1 GCA_017477355.1 Clostridia bacterium | reverse complement strand
GTATGAAAATATTTCAAAATCTTTAAGGAAAGAATTTCATGAAGCTTACAAGGAATTTTTGGAAAAGAAAGTCAAAGAAAATGCAAGAAATATTAATGTAGTAGATTATTTAATTTTGCTAGTTGATGAATATATACGAGGAGAAATAACACCTACAGATGAGAATTATAAAAAATTAGAAGAACTTTTGGAATGTATTTGTGATTTATATGATATTGGTCGAATGAATGATGAACACTTTTTGATAAACAAATTAATGAATTTCTTTTTGAGTAAAGACGAAAAATATAAATTGTTTAAAATAGAAGTACAACACTATTTAGCAATTTCATACAGGGATAAGGGTGATTTTCAAAAATCATTGGAAATAAGTCAAGAAGTATATGAAAAAAGAAAGAAACTATTAGGAGAAAAACATCCTGATACATTGAAAGCTTTCAATAACATGGCAGTTTCATATAGTAAATTGGGAGAATATCAAAAAGCATTAGAAATAGAAGAAGAGGTATATGAAAAGGAAAAAGAAGTGTTAGGCGAGAGCCACCAAGATACATTGAAAACATTAAGTAATATAGCGGTTTCATATAGCAATATAGGAAATCATTCAAAAGTATTGGAAATTAATGAGAAAGTGTATCAAAAAAGAAAAGAAACATTAGGAGAAAATCATCTAGAAACTTTAAAAGCGTTAAGCAATATGGCAGCTTCATATAGCTATATGGGAGATTATGCAAAAGCGTTGGAAATCAATGAGCAAGTATATCAGAAAAGAAAAGAGATAGTAGGAGAAAATCATCTAGATACTTTGAAAGTGTTAAATAATATGGCAATTTCAAATAGTTGTATAAAAGAACATCAAAAGGCATTAGAACTATATTGTCAAGTATATGAGAAGAGAAAGAAAATGCTAGGAGAAAATCATCCAGATACATTAAAAGTATTAAGTAATTTGGCAAATTCTTATGCAGCTATGGGAAATCATGAAAAAGCCCTAGAAATCAATGAGCAAGTGTATTCAAAAAGAAAAGAAATATTAGGAGAAAATCACCCGGATACATTAACTACATTGGGAAACATGGCAGTTTCATACAGCAATATGGAAGAGTATGAAAAAGCATTAGAATTATATCAGCAAGTATATGAAAAAAGAAAAGAGATGTTAGGTGAAAACAATCCATCTACTTTAACAACATTGGGCAATATGGCAGATTTATATAGTCATATGGGAGATAACCTAACAGCATTGGAAATAAAAAAACAAGTATATGAAAAAAGAAGAGAAGTATTAGGGGAAAGTCATCCTTATACTAAAATAGCATTAAATAATCTAGCAAATGCATATGAAGATATAGGGGAACATCAAAAAGCCGTAGAGTTATTTTTATGAGAAACTATTGATAAAAAATTCCATTTGTGATATAACTATAAACGTATAAAAAGATAGAAGGAAATGATTTTTTGAGTAAAAATATAAAAGATTTTAATTTAGAAGAACTAAAAAAAGAATTTGAACAAATTGGTGAAAAAGCATATCGAGCAGGACAAGTTTATGAATGGATTTACCAAAAAAGAGTGAACTCATTTGACGAGATGACAAATATTTCTTTGGATTTAAGAAACAAATTGAAAGAAAATTTTCATCTTGGTCTATTTCAAATTATAAAAAAATTGGTTTCCAAAGATGGAACTAAAAAATATTTATTTGATATTAATGATGGAAAAGGTTCTTTGATTGAAACTGTTTTAATGCAGTATCATCATGGCTATACAGTTTGTGTTTCTTCTGAAATAGGCTGTCCTATGGGGTGTACATTTTGTGCATCAACTGGTATTAAGTTTGATAGAGGCTTAACTCCTGGAGAAATTATAGAGCAAATTATGGCAATTGAAAGAGAAGAAAATGTGACTGTTTCTAATATTGTATTTATGGGAATTGGAGAACCATTTGATAATTATGATAATGTAATGAAAGCAATTGGAATTTTAAATGATCCAAAAGCATTAAATATTGGAGCAAGACATATTAGTGTTTCAACAAGTGGAATTGTTCCTAAAATATATCAATTTGCAGATGAAAAATATCAATGTACGCTTTCTATTTCGTTACATAGTGCTAATAACGAAACACGAAGCACAATGATGCCGGTAAATAAAGCATATCCAATCGAAGAATTAATGAAGGCTTGTAGATATTATATTGAAAAAACAAATAAAAGAATTTCGTTTGAGTATGCCTTAGCCAAAGACAACAATGATAATTTAGAAGCAGCAAAGGAATTAGCAAAATTATTACATGGAATGCTTTGCCATGTAAATTTAATTCCAATTAACAAAATAGACAATGGAAAATATACAAAAAGTTCTAATGAAAATATTATTCAATTTAGAGATTATTTAAATTCAAAAGGAATTGTTGCAACGATTAGACGTGAGCTTGGATCAGATATTGAAGCTGCTTGTCGGTCAACTAAGAAAGCAGAATTTGGAGGAAGAATGAGGATTTTAGCAAAATCAGATGTTGGAAAAGCCCGAGATATGAATCAAGACTCTTTTTATGTGAGTGACTTAGAAAAAGATGATATCAAATTATACATTCTAGCAGATGGAATGGGTGGCTATAAAGGAGGAGAAGTTGCAAGTGGTTTAGCAGTAACTTGCGTAAAAAACTACATTACGAATAACTTTTCTAAAATTCCAAAAGAAAAAGATGAGATTTTAAATTTAATTAACAGTAGTATTGAATATGCCAATATGGTTGTTTATGAGAAATCTCAAGAAATTGATGAGTTAAAAGATATGGGAACAACAATTGATGTTGTGATTCTATATAATAATAAAGTTTTTATTGGACATGTTGGTGATAGTAGAGTTTATAGAGTTCGAAAAAATATTATTAGAAAATTAACTCAAGATCACAGCTATGTTGAAAAACTAGTAAGAGATGGAAGTATTACAAAAGAAGAAGCTTTTAATCATCCAAACAAGAATATGCTGTTAAAGGCAGTTGGTTGTAATAATTTAGTAAAACCAGATGTATTTTATAAGGGATTCTTAAAAGGAGATATCTTATTGATGTGCTCTGATGGATTAACAAATATGTTAAAAGAAACAGAAATCTATAGCATATTATTAAATAATCCGGAGAAACCAGTAGAAGCCTTAATTAATAGTGCAAACAAAGCTGGTGGACTAGATAATATTACAGCAATTATTGTGGATAATGTTTAAATAAGTTAAGGGGAGAAAATTAAATGAATCTTATCGGAAAATTATTAGATAATAGATATGAAATCCTTGAAAAAGTAGGAAATGGTCGGAATGGCCACTGTTTACAAAGCAAAGGATAATGTCTTAAATAGATTTGTAGCAGTAAAAATATTAAGAGACGAATTTACAACAGATAGTGATTTCATTAAGAGATTTAATAGTGAGGCGCAATCTGCAGCAAGTTTAACACATCCAAATATTGTATCTATTTTTGATGTTGGAAATGAAGGAAATCTTTACTACATTGTAATGGAATTAATTCAAGGAAAAACATTAAAAGAAATTATTGTAGAAGATGGAAAATTATCTTGGAAGTGGAGTGTTAATATTGCAATTCAAATTGCATCGGCTTTAGAAACAGCTCATAAGAATAATATTATCCATAGAGATATTAAGCCACATAATATCATTATTACGGAAGAGGGATTATCAAAAGTAACAGACTTTGGAATTGCAAAAGCGGTTTCAAATTCTACAATTACTGCTTTTGGAACAACAATTGGATCAGTACATTATTTTTCGCCAGAGCATGCAAGAGGTGAATTTACAGATGCGAAATCTGATCTTTACTCTTTAGGTGTAGTAATGTATGAAATGTTAACAGGAAGAGTACCATTTGATGCAGATACTCCTGTTTCTGTTGCGCTAAAGCAAGTTCAAGAAGAACCAGTTGATCCAATTACATATAATCCAAATATACCAGTAAGTGTTAATAGAATTATTTTGAAAGCAATGCAAAAAGATCCAAATTTAAGATATCAAAATGCTACTGAAATGATAGCAGATTTAAAAATGGCCTTAAAAAGACCAGATGAGGATTTTGTTGTACTTGCTTATAGAGATGATGATTCTCCAACGCAAAAAGTTCCAACAATTTATGAAATTGAAATGGCTAAAAATAATGAAAGAAATGCCCCAAAACTTTCTGACAAAAAAGAAGAGCCAAAGAAAAAAAGTGGCTTTGCAAAATTTAATGAGTTTTTATCAGAGCATAAATTTGTAAAATTCTTATTAGGTCTATTAGTATTAGGAATCATTTTTGTGATTGTTGCACTTAGTGTTATGTTGAGTGTCAACAAGACAAAAGTGAAAGATGCTTATATTCCAGTAGTTGTTGGTGAAACTGAAGAAACTATGATGACAGAAAGTGAGGCAATTGAAGAATTAGTAAAGGCTGGATTTGATAAGAGCAATATTAAAGTAGTAAAAGAATCAAATGATGTTGTTCCAATAGGATATGTATTTGAGCAAGATCCAAATGATGGAATTCAACATAAAATAACAGAAAAAATTACTTTAAAAGTAAGTACGGGACCAAAAATCGTAAAATTACCAGATCAAATCGTTGGTAGAAACATTGAAGAAGTGAAAAAAGAATTAAAAAAATTAGGACTACCTGATCCAGAAGTCCTTGAGGTAACTGATGAAGAAAAAGAAAAAGGAATGATTCTTGCAATTGAGCCAGAAGATTGTGAAGGAGAAGAAGTTGAGCAATCTAGAGTATTGAAATTAACAGTTAGCGCTGGAAGTCAGTATGAAGATGTTGAAATGGTAAACGTTGTAGGTCAAGCAGAAGCAGATGCAGTAGCTAAGCTTCAAGATGAATTAAAATTAGTAGTTGAAGTAAAATATGATGAAAATACAAACAAACCAGATGGAACAGTATTAAGCCAAACAATCGAAGAGGGAAAAATTATTAAAGAACAAACAAAAGTAACAATTACAGTTAATAGATGGCCAGAAAAACATAGTGCTACATTTAATATTAATGTCGCTTCTTATTATCCTGCAGCTGCAACACCAACGCCAGCACCTGCAAATGATACAACAGATAATACAACTGGAAATACAACGAATACAAGCACAACATCAAATAGTGGTTCAGAAACTGTAACAGTTCAAATTTATATTGGAAACTTACCAGAACATACAAACAATTCTGTTTCTAAAACAGAAACAAATTACACATATAGTTCAAATACTTATACAGGTGTAAAAAATGTAAGAGTAATTGTTGGAGCAAGTACAGTTTACAACGAAGATGTAGACTTTAGTCAAGAACAAACAATTAATATTTCAAAATAAATTTAAATATCAATTCAAAAAATATACTAAATATTTTTTGAATTGATTGGTTAAAAGGAGATTAATAATGATACAAGTTTCAACGTCTGTTTTGGATTTGTCAGAGAAAGATTGTGTACATTCTTTTTATAATCTAGAAACTGCAAAAACAGATTATTTTCATATAGATGTCATGGATGGGGAATTTGTGGAAAATGATACATCTAAGAGAATGCTAGAATATGCAACTACGATTAGTCATATTTCTCAACTTGGATTAGATGTGCATTTAATGGTAAATGAACCAGAAAAATTTATTGATGATTATGTGGGATTAGAACCTAGAATATTGAGCTTCCAGGTAGAACCAGTTTTACAGGACAAACAAAGAATTTATGATATGATTGATGATTTAAAAAGAAACGGAATTAGAGTTGGTTTAGCGATTAATCCAGGAACATCAATAGAAGCAATAAAAGAATTTTTACCTTATGTTCATATGGTTCTAGTGATGAGTGTTTGGGCAGGACGTGGTGGACAAAGCTTTATTCCAGAAATTGCCAGCAAATTAAAAGAGTTAAAACAATATTTAGATGAGAACGATTTAGATTTAGATATTGAAGTAGATGGTGGAATTAATAATGAAACGGCGAAAATTGCTGTAGAAAACGGAGCTAACATTTTAGTTTCAGGAAGTTACATATTAGGAGCTGATGATCCAAAATCTGCAATTAGTCGTTTAAAAGATTGTTTATAAAGCTTTTAAACTGAGAGCTTTTATATAAATATAACTTTAAGGAGGAAAAAAGATGAAATTAAAGAAAGGGTTAATAGCACTTATTGTTTCTATTTTAATTTTATCAATCGCAACAATAAGCTTTGCTACTACTGATAAAAAAGAGAAGGTTGAAAATGTTGTAGCTAATAAAGTTTCAAATACAGTATCAAATGAAACTAAAAAAACAGAAAATAAGACTGAAAATAAAACAGCAAATACAGTAAAAAATGAGACTGTAAAAAATGAAACAAAGAAAACAGAAACAACATCAAAGAAAACAACAAAAGTAGATGTGATGAATCAAGATGTTGTAAATGCAGAAACAGAAGAAAATTTAGAATATAGTGATGTTATTGTAAAAGGAAATATGTTTCTTGCTAATTCAGATAAAATTACATTTACAGGAGTACAAGTAGATGGAGATGTAATTGTGTTTGCAAGTGAAATTGAGATTGTAGATTCAGAAATTGAAGGAAACCTTTTTGCAGCTGCTGATAAAATTACAATATTAGGTTCTGATTTGAATTCTGTTTATGTTACTGGAGAAACATTAAGATTTGATGAAGATACAGAAATATCTAGAGAGTTAAGAGTTGTTGGACAAACAGTAACATTTAATGCAAAATCTGGAAGAGATGCTTATGTAGTTGGAGAAACCGTAAAATTTGGAGATGATGCAGTTGTTAAAGGAAAAGCAATTGTGAGATCTGAAAATAAATCAGTTTCAGAAGATGCTAAAATAAATGATTTAGATTACAAAAAAGCAAATACTTATGGTATAGTAACAATTGCTTCAACAGAAAGTAGAATCATTTCATACTTGATTGGAAAAGGTACTGAGATTGCAATCATCTTAATTATCACATTATTTGTTTTATATGGATTCCCTAAATTTAGTGAAGTAAATAGTTGTTTAAGATTAAGAGATTTTGTAAGAGCATTCTTTACAGGTTTATTAGAATTCTTTGTTATTATTGCTATTGTAATTGGATTATTCTTTACAATATATGGTGTTGGATATGGATTAATTATATTCAATTTATTAATTACTTTTGTGGTATTAGGAAAAGTTATATTTATAATCAGCTTTGCAGTTAGAATGAGCTGTTCACCAGAAAAAATTTCAAAAGTGAAAGCATTCTTTGCAACAGTATTAGTTGCTTTAGTATTAGCAGTAATTGAAATGATTAGTCTCGCAGGATATGTTGGATTTATTATCAATCTTGTGATTAATTGTATTCTTGCATTTACAGGATTTGGATCAATGTTTAGAGTTATCTTAACTTCTAAGAAAAAGTTAGAAAAACTAGCTGTTAAAAAATTAGAAGGAAAACCAAGCAAAGTTCAAGAAGTTGTAACACCAGTAGGTTCTCCTGTAGTAGAAGAGGTTCCAGTAGATAAAACTCAAGAAGCAGGGGCTAGTGAACTTGAACATGAAGTAAAGGTTGAAATTAAAGAAGAAATAGAAGAGCTTAAGGAGGAACGTGAAGAAGAAAAAAAGTTAGACGAGAGCTCTTCAGAGAAGACTGAAAAAACTGAGAATGTAGAAGAGCCAAAAATAGAGCAAACAGAGGAGAAGAAAGAAGAAAACACTAAAGACGATAAAAAAGAAGATGAAGACAAATAAATTAAAAAGTAGGAAGAGAGCTAAATTTAGCTCTCTTTTTTGATTCCAAAAAGAAACCTTAAAACTCCTCTAAAACACTTAGGAGCTTTTCTTACTACGACTGTCATGAAATTTCCTACTTTTATTTGAGAAACTTTTTAAGCGGTACCTACTTAAAGATTTCTACGAAAGATAAAAGTTTTAGCATTTGAATAGAAAATTAATTCCTAATATAATGAGTGCAATTCCAATTAGAATTAACCAAATATCAGAGGGAAGAAATAAAATAAGTAAAATGCCGACACCGAAGTCCTATTAAGATACCTGCAATTAATTTTTTCATTTTTCTAAAAATTTTCATTTGTTTCCCTCCTTTGTAATAGTATATTGTGTTTTTTTAACTTATGTGAATAATAATATTATTATTATATATCTCAAAACATTTTGACAATTTTAAGAATAAATAATATAATAGGGAAAATTTGGAAAAAGGAACAAAGCAGAAAATGAAGAAAAAAGAAGAAGCAATTAACATTATAGAAGGGCTAAAGAAAGCTTATCCAGATGCTATATGTAGTTTGGATTTTGAAACTCCATTTCAAATGATGATAGCAGTAATGTTATCAGCGCAATGTACAGATGAGAGAGTGAATAAAACGACTCCAGAACTATTCACAAAATATGGAACAGCTAAAAAAATGGCGGAAGCTCCATTAGAGGAGATTGAAAAAATTATTCATCCTTGTGGATTTTATAAGAATAAGTCTAAGAATGCAATTGCTGCTGCAAAAGTGGTGTTAGAAAAGTTTCAAGGAGAAGTTCCCCAAACAATTGAAGAACTAATAACGATTCCAGGAGTTGGAAGAAAAAGTGCAAATGTGATTATGTTGGAGGCTTTTAATAGTCCAGTTGGAATTGCTGTTGATACACATGCCAAAAGAGTTTCCAATAGGATGGGATTTTCTAAGGAAACAGATCCAAGCAAAATAGAGCAGGATTTATTAAAAGTATTTCCAGAAAAATATTTATATGATGTAAATCACTTGTTTGTTTGGCACGGAAGAAATTATTGTGATAGTAGAAAGCCAAATTGCCTTAATTGCCCAGTAAATCAGTACTGTGATTTTTATAAAAAATTATAAAAAAGGCTTTCTATTTATGAAATAAAATGATATAATACAGGAGTATTTATTTAGGATTACGAGGTAAATTATGAGAGAGAAGAAAGAAAAAGCTAGAAGAGCTGCTAGTAATGCTACTACAAGATTAAGTTCTGAGGAAGTAAACCGTAGAGCTAAAAATAAAAAAGTAGATGATATGTCTAAGACACAAGTGTTAAAAGATGATATTGCAGGTGTTTCTAGTAAGAAAAGTACAAAAAATAAAAAAGGTAAAAAGAAGAAATTAAAATTTGGTCAAAAACACCCTAGAATTGCTACAATTATAAAAATATTCTTACTTTTAATATTACTATTTATTATTATATGTGCGGGAATATTTTTTGGAGCCTTATGGGGAGGATTTAATTTCTTTGATTTATTAAGTGATGAATATAAGATTGATTTGGAAGCATTAGTTGTAGGAAATGAAAATTCTTATATCTATGATGCAGATGGAAATGAATTAGGATCTTTGAGCGAAGGTGCAAAAAGAATTAGCTTAACATTAAATGATATGGGAAAATATCTTCCAAAAGCGTATGTTGCAATTGAAGATGAAAGATTTTACGAGCATAGTGGTGTTGATTTTAAGAGAACAGCAGCAGCTACTCTTACTTATTTAACACATAAGGGAAATTCTAGTTTTGGTGGTAGTACAATTACACAACAGGTTGTAAAGAATATTACTCAAGACAAGGAAGATACAGCTGAAAGAAAAGTAAAAGAAATGGTTAAAGCCTTACAAGTAGAACATATTTTATCAAAGGATCAAATCTTAGAATTGTACTTGAATTTAATTTTTGTTGGTGGAAAAGACGTTAATGGTGTAGGACTTGGAGCAGTATATTATTTTAATAAAGATGTTCAAGATTTAAGCTTGGCAGAATGTGCTTATATGGCTGCAATTAATAATTCACCTAATATGTATGATCCATTTAAAGAGGATGATGGAAAAGAAGCTAGAATCGAAAAAGGTGAAAAAAGAGCCAAAGTTGTTTTAGGAAAAATGAAAGAGCTTGGTTATATTAAAGATAAAGAATATAAAGAAGCAATTGCAGAAGTTGATGCTGGACTTCATTTTGAAAATGGTAATACTAATGTTACAACTTTAGTTTCATATCAAGTTGATGCTGCAATTGATGAGATTGTAAAGCAATTAGCACAACAAGATAATATTTCAGAAGATGCTGCAAAAGTAAAATTATATAGTAAAGGTTACAAGATTTACGTTTCTCAGAGAACTTCTATTCAAAATGAAATTGAAGAGGAAATGAGTAACTGGGATAGATATCATGTTGTTTCAGGAGATGATAAAGATGGAAAACCAGGACAGGATTCTATGTCTGCTATGGCAATTGTGGATCCAAAAACTGGCGAAATCGTTGCTTGTGGAGCTGGTATTGGTCAAGATAAAGTAAAAACATATTTAGGATATTATAATTATTGCACAGATATGTTGAAGCAAACTGGTTCAACAATGAAGCCATTAGCTGTGTTAAGTGCTGGATTAGAAAATGGAAAATTGACAGCTGCTTCTACATTTTATGATGGAGCAACTTCATTCAGTGGTGTATTAAATGCAAATGGTACGAAAAAAGTGTATAAGGATGAAGGTGCTTATCGTAATACTTATATGACATTAAGAGATGCAATTGCGTATTCTCAAAATATACCAAACTTGAAAGCAATTTCTTATGCTGGAACAACAAATGCTGCTCAATTTGTAAGAAGTGTTGGAATTACAGATGCTAATGATGATATTGGAGTTGGTTTAGCGTTAGGAGCTTTGCCAAATGGAGCAAGTACTGTTCAAATGGCGGCTGCTTATGCTGCAATATCAAATGGCGGAACATATATAGAGCCAACATTCTATCAAAAAGTAACAGATAAAAAAGGAAATATCGTATTGCAACCCAAATCTGTAGAAGAGCGTTCTACAAGAGTAATGAGTGAGCAAAATGCTTATATTGTAAAAAATGTAATGCAAGGTACAGTTAATTATGGTACTGCTGCAAGTTATGGAAAAATTCCAAATCAAGATACGTCAGCAAAAACTGGTACAACGAATAATGATTATGATAGATGGTATGTAACATTTACTAATTATTATGCTGCTGCATGTTGGTATGGATATGAATATAATGCTGCAGTGCATTGGGATGGACCAAATCCAGCAGGAGCAATTTGTTCAAATGTAATGAAAGATGTGCATAATGGATTAGAGGCAAGTTCTTTTACAGAACCAGGTGGATTAGTTAGAAAAACAGTTTGTAAATATTCTGGAATGGCTGCAGGACCTGGATGTTCTGATGTTTATGAAGAAGTATTTGTAAAAGGAACAGAACCAGCAGTATGTGATAAACATATGATGGTAAAACTATGTGTGGAAACTGGTTTACTTGCAAGTGAGTATTGTCAAGTCACAGTAGATGCAGTTCGTTATTTAAAACCAGATACTGAAGCAGCTGGAAAATGGGAAACAACCTATGTTAATACATTTGAAATGCCAACAGATGTCTGTCATCATACAGCGGCAAGTTACACATACGAAGATTAACAAATTGTTTACATTTCGTCGACAGAACGTCGACGGTAAAAGTGAAGCGCGCCCGATGGGCGATAAAAAAGAAAGGAGCGTAATTTATGAAAATATATAATACTTTAAGCAGAGACAAAGAAGAGTTTCAGCCAATTGATGAAAAAGAGGTTAGAATGTATTCTTGTGGACCTACAGTTTATAATTATGCTCATATCGGAAATCTGAGAGCTTATCTATTTATGGATAGCTTAAGAAGAGTTTTAGAATATAATGGATATAAATTAAAACATGTGATGAATATCACAGATGTTGGACATATGACATCAGATGCAGATGAAGGTGAAGATAAGATGATGAAAGCAGCTCGTAGGGAAAATAAAAGTCCCTATGATATTGCTGATTTTTATACAGATGCTTTTTTGAAAGATATCAAAAAGTTAAATATTGAACAACCAGAGATTATTGCTAGAGCAACAGAACATGTTGGAATTATGGAAGAATATGTGAAGAAAATTATTGATAATGGCTACACATATGCAACAGACGATACAGTTTATTTTGATACTTCAAAGTTAGATAAATATGGAGTTTTATCTAACCGAAATGTAGAAGATCAAAAAGCTGGTGCTCGTGTTGAGTTTGATACGAACAAGAAGAATATTTCTGATTTTGCTTTATGGATTAGAGCGCCAAAAGAACATATTATGCAATGGGATAGTTTCTTCGGAAAGAGTTATCCAGGTTGGCATTTAGAGTGCTCTGCAATGGGATATCACTATTTGGGAGATCATTTTGATATTCATACAGGTGGAATTGATCATATTCCAGTTCATCATGAAAATGAAATTGCGCAAAGCAAAGGTTTTTCTGGTAAACAGCCAGTAAATTATTGGATGCATGTTAATTTCTTACTTGTAAATGGTGAGAAAATGTCAAAGAGTTTAAATAATTTGTATACATTAGATGATTTAGCTGAAAAAGGATATGAGCCTTTAGTTTATAAAATGTTTAATTTTACTTCCAATTATAGAAGTCAAATTAATTTTACTTGGGAATCAATGGAAAGTAGTAAAACAGCACTTGCTCGTTTAAGAGAAGGATATTTAAAACATAGTCAAGGAACTGAAACTGTAGATGCTTCAATAATCGAAGATTATGAAGAAAAATTCTTAGACGCTATTAATGATGATTTAAATATGCCTATGGCGATGAGTGTTGTTTGGGATGTTGTAAGAAATCCAATCAAATCTAAAGATTTTCAAAAGTTATTATTAAAATTTGATCAAGTTTTAGGATTAGATTTAGAGAATTATCAGCCAGCAGAAAAGAAAATTCCAGAAGATGTTCAAAAGTTGATTGAACAAAGAAATGAGGCAAGAAAAAATAAAGATTGGGCTGAATCTGATAGATTAAGAGATGAATTAGTCTCAAAAGGTTATACAGTAAAAGATACAAAGGAAGGGACTGTAGTAGAATAAAGGAGAGAAAGCGTGTATAAGTTACTTGATTTAAATAAAGAAGAGCAAAAAAAAGAATTTAAAGAATTTTTAGAAAGCCATCCAAGATGTAATTTTCAACAATCTTTGGAATGGGGAGAAGTAAAAACGTCTTGGGTAAAAGAAGTAATTCTTTCAGAAGATTCTAATGGAAAAATTCGTGGTAGTCTAACAGTTTGGATTCGTAAAATGCCAGTTTTCGGATATATGATGTACGTAGCTCGTGGACCTGTCTGTGACTTGCATAACGAAGATATACTAAAGGACTTAAAAGAAGGTGCAGACGAATTAGCTAAAAAGTATAAAGCATTTGTTTTAAGAATGGAACCTGATGTAGAGAAGGATGATAAAGAATTTCGAGAAATTGTATCTGGCTTAGGATTTAAAATCAAAGATGACAGTAAAGATTTTAAAGACGAAATTCAACCTAGATTTGTTTTCCAATTGGATTTGAGAGGAAAAGATAAAGATACTATTTTTGCAGAGTTCCAATCTAAAACAAGATATAATGTGCGCTTAGCTACTAAAAAAGGTGTTGAAATTAAAGAGGGAACAAGAGATGATTTAAAAGTTTTCCATCAAATTATGGTAGAAACTGGAAAAAGAGATAATTTCTTAATTCGCTCTTTGAGTTATTTTGAAAAGATGTATGATGAATTAACTCCTGGTGGCCATATGAAATTATTAATGGCTTATCATGATGGACAAGCAATTAGTGGAATTATTCCAATCATTTATGGAAATAAAACATGGTATTTATATGGTGCAAGTAGTAACGAAAAAAGAAATCTAATGCCAAATTATTTATTACAGTGGACAATGATTCAAGAGGCAATCGATAGAGGAGATGACATGTATGATTTCCGTGGAGTGAGCGGAGTTGTTGATGAAAATCATCCTCAATATGGATTGTATCGTTTCAAAAAAGGATTTAATGCAAGATTTGTCGAGTTTATTGGAGAGGTTTATATGCCATATAAACCATTGAAATACAAGCTATATAAATTTGCGGAAAAAAGTTTTAGAACTCTAAGAGGAATCAAAAAGAAATTTATGAAATAGTTTGTTAAAGAATTACAATATTTGAGGTAAAATTTTGAAAACATTAGAAGTAAAAAAAGATGACTTAATTGACAATTTAAATATAATAAAAAATAAACTAAATGGAAAAACTGAGGTTATTGCAGTCATTAAGGCAAACGGAATGGGACTTGGATTAGTAGAGTACACAAAGTTTTTAGTAGAGCAAGAAATTCATTTTTTTGCTGTAGCTAATTCAGAAGAAGCAATAGTCTTAAGACAAAATGAGATAAAAGAAAATATTTTAATGATGTCAGAAGTTGTAGATGAAATTGAATTAGAAACTTTAATCAAAAACGACGTTATTTTAACAGTTGGTTCACTCAATGAAAAAGAAAAAATAGCTAAAGTTGCAAACCGCTTGAATCAAAAAGCAGAAGTTCATGTAAAAATTGATACTGGTTTTGCTAGATATGGTTTTCTTTATAATGATGAAGCAATTTTAGAAGCTGTAGAACCCACAGAAAATGTAAAAGTAACAGGATGCTTTACTCATTTTTCAAAAACAATTGATGAGAAATGGACAAGACTACAATTTTCAAGATTTCAAAATGTTATTTCTAAGATAAAAGAAGTAAATCCTGGAATAAAATGTCATTGTTGTAATTCAACAGCATTTTTGAAATATGAAGATATGTGGCTTGATTTTGTAAGACTTGGTTCTTGTATTCAAGGAAGAGTTTTAGAAAATCCTTTAGGTCTTAAGAAAATTGGAAGATTAAAGTCAGAAATCATTTTAATAAAGAATATTCCAAAAGGATATAATATTAGTTATAGTAATGAATATACAGCGCCCCATGATATGAGACTTGCTGTCGTAAATGTCCGGATATATGGATGGTTTTAACTTGAAAAAAGAAAGAGATAGCTTTAATTTAAAAGATAATATTTTATCAGTGTTAATTGATATAAAAAAGATATTTACTAATAATCATTTAAAAGTAAAATTAAAAGGAAAAAATTGTAATATTGTTGGAAGATTGGGAATGTATCATTCTACAATTGATATTACAAATGAAAAAGAAGTTAACATTGGAGATGAAGTTTACTTTGAGATATCACCAATGTATGTAAATTCTAATATAAGAAGGGAGTACATTTAATTGGAAACAGAGAATATAGGGTTCTTTAAAAGAATCAAAATGGCAATTTTTAATCTTGAAAAATATTCTATTTTTGCAAATGAAAGATTTTCGAAAGCTTTAAAGTATTTGCTTTTATTAGTTACTATTGTCACTGTCATTTTGGCAATAGCTTCAACAATTCAATTAAGTAAAGAAGCTGGAAAATTAATTGATTATGTAAAAAGTGATAAATTTCCGGAATTTGAATTAAGAAGTGGAAAGTTAAAGGCTGCTAGTAAATTGGATGCTTATGATGAGAAATATAATTCTAGATTAATTATAGATACTTCTGAAGATGTATCTGATGAAACAGTTGAAAAATATCAAAAAGAATCAAAGAATGCGGAGTATTCTGCAATTCTTTTGAAAGATAAAATTATTTATCGATTCGATTCTACTTTAGAAAATGGAGTAGAAACTACTTATAATAATGTAACATCCTTATTGGGAATAAATGATATTACAAAAGCATCTCTGATAAAGGATTATCTAAATGAAGATAATTTGTTAAAGTTAAGAATCATTTTAGGTGTTTATGCATTCTTAACAATTTTACTTTTAAATATTGTTACTTTATTGGAAGATATCATTATCATTGGAGTATTTGGATGGATTGCAAGTAAAATTGCTAAGGTTCCTTTAACAATCGGAAAAACAATGAGCTTGGCGATTTATTCTTTAACATTATCCATTTTATTAAGTACAACTTATTCGGTTGTATATTCTTTAACAAATTTTGAGATAAAGTATTTTGAGTTAATGTATATGATTATTGCGTATATTTATATGGTAGCAAGTATCATGATTATGAAAGAATCTAATCGAGTTGCAGGAGAAGTTGTTACTGTAGAAGGGCAAGTCTTAAAACCAGACGAAGAAGATAACAAAGAAGAGCCTGAAAAAGAGCCAAAGAAAAAGGATAAAAAGAAATTGCCTGAAGAACAGGATAAAAATGAAGATAATGAAGAAATTCCTGAAGAACAGGAAGAAGGAAATATAGAAGAGGACAAAAGAAAGGAGTAGAAATGGCAAAGAATAAACAACAAAACAACAATAATAAAGATGATAAGAAATTTTATTATATCTTTTTTCCAATTTTAATTATTACAATTGTAGTATGTTTCTTAATTTACAGTTACTTTGAGAATAAAGCAGATGATACTATGGCATATAATAAGTTATTAGACTCTATTCAAAAACAAGAAGTTGAAGAAATAGAAATGACAACAGGTAGCCAAACATTAAAAGTAATCATGAAAGGCGATAAAAAGAAAGAAGATAGAACAGAAACAACAAATGTTCCTAGTTTACAAGCATTTATGGAATGGGTAAATGACAAAATTGATAATGAAGAGTTAGATGTTAAAATTGTTCAAAAATCTCCAAATGCATTTCTGTCAGTAATGGGTAATTTAGTTGCTTATATTCCAACGATTTTACTTGTTGTTTTAATTATTATGGTATTTAAAATGCAAGGGCTTGGCGGAGATAGTGGAAAAGTCTATGGTGCAGATGAGAATAGTAAGAAGAGCAAAGTAAAATTTGAGGATGTTGCAGGTTTAGAAGAGGAAAAAGGAGAACTTGTTGAAGTTGTAGATTTCTTGAAGAAACCTGACGAATATATTAAAATGGGTGCCAAAATTCCAAGAGGTATTTTACTTTATGGAAAACCAGGAACTGGTAAAACTTTAATTGCTAAAGCTATCGCTGGTGAAGCAGGAGTTCCATTTATTTCTATGAGTGGTTCTGAGTTTATTGAAATGTTTGCTGGCCTTGGTGCATCAAGAGTTAGAAAATTATTTGAAAGAGCTAAGAAAATGGCTCCATGTATTGTTTTTATAGATGAGATTGATGCAATTGGATCTAGAAGAACAAGCAATAGTGGTGCAGAAAGTGAAAATAACCAAACATTAAATCAATTGTTGGTTGAAATGGATGGATTTGAAACAAATGAAACAGTTATTGTTTTAGCTGCTACAAATAGACCAGAAATGCTTGATAAAGCACTTCTTCGTCCAGGAAGATTTGATAGACAAATTACAATTCCTGCTCCAGACTTAAATGGAAGATATGATATTTTGAAACTTCATAGTAAAGACAAGAAATTAGCTGCTGATGTTGATTTAAAATCAATTGCTGGAGATACAGCCGGATTTACTGGTGCGGAACTTTCTAATGTATTAAATGAGGCTGCTATTATTGCAACAAAGTCTAGACACGAAGAGATTCAAAATATTGATATTGAAAATGCAGTAAGAAAAATTACAGTAGGATTAGAAAAACATAATCGTGTTATTTCAGAAAAAGATAAAAAATTAACAGCATATCATGAAGCTGGTCACGCTGTTGTTAGTAGATATTTACCATCACAAAAAGATGTAAAAGAAATTTCTATCATTCCTCGTGGAGTTGCAGGAGGATATACAATGTATAAAACAACAGAGGATAAATTCTATGTTTCTAGAACAGAGCTTTTAGAGAAAATGGTAGCTTTAATGGGTGGACGTGCTGCTGAGAAATTAGTATTAAATGAAATTTCAACAGGAGCAAGCAATGACTTAGAAGTGGCTACAGGAATTGCTAGAGATATGCTTACAATTTATGGTATGAGCGATTCTTTAGGACCAATTTCATTAAAGGTTGAGGATGCTTATGAACTAGAATTGTTTGGTGAAGAAGTGATTAATGAAGTTGGAAACCAAGTAAGATCTCTAATTGAAAATGCTTATATCGCTGCTCAAAAGATTTTATCTGAGCATAGAGCAGAATTAGATAAAGTTGCAACTACATTGATGGAAAAAGAAAAAATTACTACGGAAGAATTTGAGAAATTCTTCGAAGATATAAACCAAGAATAATAATAGAAAGATATATATAATTTTTAAGTTAGATTTCGGACGCATCCGCTACATTTTTCTAAATAAGAATTCAAAAATGATACTAAATATTCAGATACTTTTCGTCGGTCGACATCCTCTAGCGTTCTAGTATGCTGGAAGTCTCCATTCCTTAAGTATCCTCATATTTGTATCATTTTTGAATTCTCAGAAAAATATATCCTCATCTCACTAAAAAATTATATATATCTTTTATGATATAAGGAGAATAGTATATGCGAAAAATAATTGTAGATGAAAAATTTGATGGAAAATCTTTAAATTCTTTTGTAAGTTTTTCTTTTCCTAATTTAAAACAAAATATGTTTTTTAAAGCACTTCGCCAAAAGGATATTAAAATCAATGGGCAAAGAGTAAAGGAAAATGTGTCTTTAAATTTAGGAGATATGATTGAAGTTTATATTTCAGATGAACTTTTATTAGGTAAGACAATTGATTTAGATGTTGTTTTTGAAGATGAAAATATCTTGGCAATTAATAAACCGGAACGGAATCAGTGTAACAGAAGAAGCTAGAAATAATTCTGTTTGCCTTGCTAAAATTGTCAAAGAAAAATATGGAAATGAAGTTGAACCTTGTCACAGATTGGATAGAAATACAAAAGGATTAGTTTTATTTGCTAAAAATAAGGAAGCAGAAATAATTCTTTTAGAAAAGTTTAAAAATCATGAAATTGAAAAGCATTATAAAGCAATTGTTTATGGAATTCCCAAAGAAGAGCATAAAATTTTAAAAGACTATCTATTTAAAGATAGTAAAAAGAATATTGTGTATATTTCTGAAACACCAAAAAAAGGTTATCAAGAAATTATCACAGAATATACGATTATCCATAAGAATGTTCAAAACAATACTTCAGAACTAGATGTTAACATACATACTGGAAGAACTCACCAAATCCGTGCTCATCTTGCTTATTATGGATATCCTATTTTAGGAGATGGAAAATATGGGGAGAGTGAAATTAATAAAAAATTTGGTAAGAAAACGCAAGAGTTAACTAGTTATAAATTAATTTTTAAATTTCAAACAAACTCAGGAATTTTAGAATATTTGAATGATAAAGAATTATCAATATAAAGTTATGTATAATCAATTTATGAAGCAACGAATGTGATTGGAGTATATTATATATAACTTTGTTTTTTATATATATTAAAAAAAATTAAAATTTTCCAAAAAAATGTATAGACAAGAAATAAAATTAAGGATACAATGTAAATGTAAATTTATAATTTGGGTGGAGTGCGTTCAAGTGACAAATCAAAACAAGCAAAAGTCTCTATCTGAAGTATTTCAAGAACTTCAGAGGGACAAGAATAAACAAGTTCAAATTTATAAAAATAACCAGAAAGCTAAGCAGGAAGCTAGTTTCCTATTTCATGTGAAACACAGAACGAAAAAGGATAACATTATTTTAGTAATCATTGTTTTAATTGTTCTGTTTACATTTTCATTGTTTTCTAGAAACTATATTTTTGCGGTTAATGTCGATGATGGTCCAAGAAATGCGATTGGGACATTTGAAAAAAATGAAAACCCAGTGGATGTTTATGCCATTTTGGCAGAAAACATGAGTAACACTGAACAAAAAGAGATTCTAGATATAGAAGAAGAGATTGGATATGAAACCCAATATATTTCCAATAAGGACATGCCTTATGGAGAAATTAAAACAATCCAAGAAGGATTTAGTGGAAAAAAGATTGTTACATATGTAAGAAGTTTTGAAAATAATGAGATGATAGAGCAAACTTCAATTGGAGAGCGAGTTTTGCAAGAAGCTCAGAAGCAAATTTTAGAAATTGGTACATCAAAAGTTTTAGAACAATATAATATTCATATTGGAGATAAATTATATGTTTCTGAAGATACAGATTTAAAGAAGACAGTTAATATTTATTCAGATAGATGGTTAATTATTCCAAGATATTATGATGTAACAACATTGGAAATCATTAATGAAACTTGGGTCAAAGTTTCTTATAATGATAAAAATACAGGATATATTTTAACAGATTATTTAACATCAGAAGCGTTAACTCCTGGAATTACAGAACTTTCTAGAAGGACAAAAATATTTAATAAAGTTGATTTCAATATGGCTTTAAATGAGCCAAGTGGTCTTTCTTTAGAAGATTATAGAACTATGCTTTCATATCAACCACAAGATACTAATAATGTATTTAAAGATAATTATAGAATGTTTTATGATGCAGAGCAAAAATATGGAATTAATGGGGTATTCTTAGCCTCTATTGCAATTCATGAAAGTGCTTGGGGTAGATCAGCAATTGCTGTTAACAAACACAATTTATATGGATTTGGCGCTTATGATGCTTCACCATATGAATCAGCGCTTACATTTGATAGTTATGCGGAAGGAACAGATGTTGTTGCAGCATGGTTAATTAGTAATTATTTAAATCCAGCAGGTACTGTTCTAAAAACAGGTGAAATAGCAACTGGAAGATATTACAATGGAGCTAATGTAACAGGAGTAAATGTTAGATATGCTTCAGATACTGCTTGGTGTACAAAAGTTTTTGCAACAATGCAAAGCTTATATGCTGGATTACAATTATAGGAGGAAATTTTGAAAAAAATAGATTTCAAAAAAATCAACCTAAATAATAAAAAATTGTTAACATTGTTAATCGTAATTATTGTATTAATTATTTTATTACAAAGTTATATTAAGATTATCAATCGATATAGAAATACTAGAATTTTTGCATTAGAATCTGAGAAATATGCGAAGGAAGTTGCTAATCCCATTTTTAAGGTTAGTAGGATAGTTCTTTATAGTGGCGCAAATGTGGAAGATACTAGTCCTGATAAAAATTTAGCAAGTATTAATGTATCGCAGTTTACAGATTTTGCAATCTATATTGATAATATGGTAAAAGATGAGGAGTTAACAGAAGAAAACACAATTAACCGTATTTATATTGATAATATAGGAATTGAGCAAAATACAGAAGGAGACGGAATTAAAAAGTTTAATACAAAATCAGTTCAAGACTTAGGAAAATATGTTCCAATCTTAGAAAGCTCAAAAGAAATTACTTATAGTGTGGTTCATAAAAATTCGGATAAAGAATTAATAGAGGATCAAAATCGCTTTTATACAGATTGCTCAGAACCATTAGTTCTTTCTTATGTGAATGAGAATATTATTGAAAATAAAGATGTTTCAAATTCTGGTGAAAAACTTTCACTAGATGGTTCTATATTAAGATATTTGAATATTGATTTATATGGATTAAATTATAAAATCAACTTTACAATTAATATTGAGAACAATTTGGGAGAAATTTTTGCTTGTAACTGTAGCATCAATATTAATTTAAGTAGTGGTGATGGAGATGGAATTTATTCTGGATATATTATGCAAGTATTTGATGTATCAGATGGCGATTTCCGTTTCAAAAAAGTTTAAGACGCAAAAGATAATTGAAAGGTAAAGGAAAATGATATTAAAGGTAAGTTTAATAGGAATCTTTTTTATAATTATAGGTTTATTTATCTTATTTGGATTTCTAATATATGATATTAGAAAAGGAAGATATAAAGTAAAAGACAGTATCTTATCAAAAGAGGCAGAAGGAAAGTATGGAGTGTTATATCCAGAAAGTTCAATTGATGATTTAAAAGATGAGATTGAAAAGATAGCAGAACTTTTGATAGCAGGAGAAGAAAGTAATCGATATACAGAACTACTAAGAATCAAAGCAAAAGAAGACGAAAGAATTCAAGAAATTAAAGATGCTATTACAGAGAATGTAGAACTTGTTAAATATGTCAATGATGTTTTGAAAGCTCGAATTAAATATAAGGATTATGAGAACGAATATACTTTGATATTGAGTTTTAGTACAGTAACAGGCGGAAGAGTTTTCTTAAATGACTATTTTGTATTTAAAAATAAAATAATAATGGCAGATGCTTCATAAAATGAAGCATCTTTTTCATTTTGTATAATTTTTCCAGTTTTTGTGAATAATATAAATATGTAATTGGAGGAAAACGATGGTTTATAAATTTACGAAAAGTGGAGAGAAAGTAATAGATTGTGCTAGTGATGCAGTATTATATTTGGGTCATAATTATATTGGAAGTGAACATATTTTATATGGTTTGGCAAAAGAAACAAATGGATTAGCACACAAAATATTAGAAAGTCAAGGTGTTTTGGCAGAGAATATTTTACAAAAGATTGAAGAGATTATTGGAAAGTCTAATATTATTTTATCCAGTGGAGTTGGCTTTACACCAAGAAGTAAGAAGATTATTGAAAATGCTTATGTACAATCAAAACAAATGGGAGCGGATTTTATCAGTACAGAACATCTTTTATTAGGAATATTGCAAGAAGAGGAATGTGTTGCTTTTAAAATTTTATTAGAATTGAATTGCAATATCGAGAAGCTCTATAAGAATATGGTAAATGTTTTAAATGATTATGTGGAAGCTGATTCCGTGAAACAAGAAAAAGTAGTAACTGGAAATCTAGGAAAGACACTTAGTCAATTTGGGATTGATTTAACAGGAAAAGCAAGAGCAGGAAAATTGGATCCGGTTATTGGACGAAAAAAAGAGACAGAACGTGTAATTGAAGTTTTATCTAGAAGAACAAAAAATAATCCTTGTTTAATAGGAGAACCTGGAGTAGGAAAAACAGCAGTAATTGAAGGACTGGCTGAGAGAATTGCTAGTCGGAGATGTTCCAGATAATTTAAAAGATAAAAGAATTATTATTTTAGATATTCCATCTATGGTAGCTGGAGCAAAATATAGAGGTGATTTTGAAGATAGAATTAAAAAAGCAATTCAAGAAGTCAAAGAGTCAGAAGATATTATTTTATTTATAGATGAGATACATGTTATTGTTGGAGCAGGTGCTGCTGAAGGTGCTATTGATGCTGCTAATATCTTAAAACCAAGTTTAGCAAGAGGAGAGATTCATGTAATAGGTGCGACTACGATTAATGAGTACCGAAAATATATTGAAAAAGATCAAGCATTAGAAAGAAGATTTGCTGTAATTCATATTGAGGAACCTAGCCGAGAGGAAACAAAAGAAATCTTAATGGGATTAAGAGATAAATATGAAGCACATCATAATATTCAAATTACAGATGAAGCAATTGATAGTGCTATTGAATTTTCTGCAAGGTTTATTCCAGATAAGTTTTTGCCAGATAAAGCAATTGATTTGATGGATGAAGCATCTTGCAAAGCAAAATTTAGATGTATCAAAAAGCCAAATAATCTAGTAGATTTAGAAGACAAAATTGCAGGTTTAGAAGTTGAAAAAGAGGAAGCGATTAGTCTTCAGGATTTTGAAAAAGCTGCGACGCTTCGTGATGAAATCAAAACATTGAAAGAAAATCTGGAAGAAGAAAACAAAAAGACAAGTAGCAATAAGCAGAATTTAATTAAATTGTTAAAAGAAGATATTGCACAAGTTTTATCAGATAGCACAGGAATTGATGTAGGAAAATTACAAGAAGATGAAAGTATTAAATTGAAAAATTTAGAAGGAAATCTTCATCGAAAAGTAATTGGTCAAGAAGAAGCTGTAAGTGCTGTTGCAAGAGCAATTAGAAGAGCGAGAATAGGATTGAATGATGAGAAAAGACCAATAGGTTCTTTTTTGTTTTTGGGGCCTACTGGAGTAGGAAAAACGGAGCTGACCAAAGCTTTGGCAGAAGAGCTCTTTGATGAAGAAAATGCATTAATACGAATTGATATGTCAGAATTTATGGAGCCTAATTCTGTTTCAAAATTAATTGGTGCTCCTCCAGGTTATATTGGTTTTGATGAAAATGGTGCATTAACAGAAAAAGTAAGAAGAAAACCATATAGCGTTATTTTATTTGATGAAGTAGAAAAAGCACATCCTGATGTTATGAATATTTTGTTACAAGTATTAGACGACGGCAGATTAACGGATAATTTAGGAAGACATATTAGTTTTAAGAATACAGTAATTATTATGACTTCTAATATTGGTGCAAGACTTATCTTAAGTAAAAAGAAGATGGGATTTAGTGGAAACTTAAATGAAGCAGTAGAAGAAGATTCTTTGAAAAAAGAAGTTTTAAAAGAAGTAAAACAGAGTTTTAGACCAGAATTTTTAAACAGAGTTGATGAAATTATTGTTTTTAAAAAACTAGAGAAAGAAGAATTACAGAAGATTGCAAGATTAATGTTAGATGAAGTGACGGATAGAATGCAAAAACAGAATATTCTTGTCAGTTTTGATGAAAGCGTGGAAGAAGCGGTTATAGATAACTTGAAAGAGCCAGAATTTGGGGCAAGACCAATTAGGAGAGTGATTCAAAATTTGGTAGAAGACGAAGTCGCTGATAAGTATATATCAGGAGAATTGAAAGAAAAAATAGACTTTATGATTTCTTTTAAAGATAATAAATTGGTATTAAATACACGAAAATCACGATAAGGATTGAAAAATAGACGATTTTGTGATATTATATTTACGGCAGTATGCAACTCTTTTTAGAGTTAGGATGAACAATGCAGAGTATGCTTTGCAGAAAGGAAAGGTGTTAGCATGAAAGGAAGAGTGCGGCGCAATCAGTGGATAGAAGGCGTTGTTTACAATGGCCCTAATATTTTGCTGATGAGGCAGAGGCGAGATGCAGAGGAGGCAGAGACAGTTCAGACGACGGTTTTCGTGTGCGACGATTTTCATCTGAAGGTAGGAGAGATGCGTGATAAGAATTACACGGCAAGATGTGTTCTTGGGTTCGACCCTGGTATGCGGTGGAATGACTATGACCAGTATTTCCCGGAAGATGAGGCTCGAGTTTTTACTTGCTATCTGAAGGCAACGAACGATCTTGAAGGCGCGGCATATGAGCTTGCACGGTACATCAAGATTAAAGAAATCAAAGGAAAGGTCCTTTTGGTGGGCTATTCCTATGGTGGATTAGTGATGTATCGAGCTGGAACAATTTTGCCAGAAGACATGAAGAGAAGAGTAACGGTCATGACGATAGCGTCTCCCTTCAAAAGTGTGGCAACTGACAATTTTATGTTTCAGAAGAGCTTAGAACCATTGCCTCTGGACGTGAATCATGTTGCGTTTATCAGCTCGGCATGTGAGAGAAGAAAGAAAAGAGGATGGAGTCGCTTCTTTCAAAAAGGAAGCGAGAACAAGGAAGAACCTTTAATTCCGTTCTTTATTCAAGACGAATGGCCTATCGTAAAAGAAGACATACGGCGCAACCCAGATATGTGCCTTACGGTTTCTTTTCCGCTAGACGATTCGTTAGAAAGAATCTTGGCTGACTTTGGAGAGTACGTTAGAGGTGAGAATCTTTTTTCGAGACTTGATGAATTTAAGGAGAGTGATGCCATTCAAGAATTGGTTGGAAAAGAACTCTGTTACTGAGAGCCAAACATTTTAAGGGAGGTGAATATTCCAGTGAAGGAAAACAAAGTGTATTCATACAAAAGTCAGGATGCGCTTTGTAAAGCGTTCGCTGACGAAGTAGAAGAGAATTTTCGTAATCAATTAGAGATGTGGGAGGCAATGGCTGTTGATGGTGCGACAGAAATAGAGATGTCAAGAAGACGTCAAAGCAAAGAGCCGAAAATCGTTTGGGAAAACACTTATGAGAAGTTAGCTACAATACTAACTGACGATAGAGACAAGACGTATTCCAAACGGATTTGGAGAATTTTCAGAAGCAGGAGATACGTCAGTATTACTTGGTGTTCTGGATTTTATGACCATTTGCTTTATGGTACTGCCAACCGCGACGGAGAAAGCCTGCAAGGAATGGTTGCTATCAATGTAGAGTATATTATTGACAGAAAAAACTTTACAGTCGTTAAGAAGATTTATCAAGACAGAATCAAACCGAGATAATTTTAATGATTAGAGAAAGACGATTTAAGCACTTACAATTGAATACCAAAAACCAAAGAGCCCCCTGGGGCTTTTTGGTTTTTTTATGGAAACTATTGACAAGTAGGTAAAGAAAGCGTATAATTTTAATCAACGGTTAATGAGATAATTAAATAAATTTTTAAAGGAGTTGGAACCAAGGGGGTATTACCTTTAGTTTCAACTTTTTTGTTTTTTTTCTTACAATTGGTTCAAAAAATAATAGGAGGTAAGAAAATGCGGTAAAAAGAACTTTTCTGAAGAGAGAGAAAGATTAGAGGAGGTTTTAGAATTCACAAAAGAAAATTTACAGTCTACGAAAGTAGCTTTTGATAGGTTACTAACAAAAGATTATGATGAAGAGACAATGAACCATATGGGAAATGTCTATTATACAAAAATCAGAAATCTAGAAAATGCTTTGAATTCGCCTTATTTTGCTAGAATTGATTTTACAGAAAAAAAACATTCTGATTTGCAAAAAATCTATATTGGAAAAACAAATATTTTTGATGATGACCTAAATGTTGCAGTTGCAGATTGGAGAGCTCCTATTTCTAGTTTGTATTATGATGGAGAACTAGGAGAAGTAGAGTATCATTGTTTAGACTGAACAATAAAAGGAAATTTAATCTTAAAAAGAAGATATGAGATAGAGAATGGAGAGCTAATAGATTACAATGATATTGAAGTGGCATTAGCTGATAAAATTTTAGAAGATGTTTTGAGCGAGAATTCAGATGCGAGACTAAAAAATATTGTTTCAACGATTCAGAGAGAACAAAATCAAATTATTAGAGCCAATATGTTTAAACCTATTATTGTACAAGGTTGTGCAGGGTCCGGAAAAACAACAGTTGCTTTACATAGAATTGCTTATCTAGTTTATACTTATGAAAAAGAATTTAAACCAGAAGATTTTTTAATTATTGGGCCAAATAAGTTTTTCTTGAATTATATTTCGAATGTGCTTCCAGATTTAGGCGTTGATTACGTTCGCCAAGAAACATTTGAAGAGTTTGGAAGGAGTTTTATTAGAGATAAAATTCATATAGAGAGTGGAAATTTTAATTTGCAAAAATTAGTTGATGGAAAAGAGGATAATACTGGGTTAGTTTCTATTACAAAATTTAAATCAAGTTTACGATGGAAAGACTATCTTGATGAGGCATTGAAAAATTATAATGAAACTTATTTACCAAAACAAGATTTTATATTAGATGAGAAAATAGCAATTTTATATGAAGATTTGCAAAAAATATTTTTAGATGGGATGGAAAGGATTCCATTAGAAGATAGAGTTAAGAGATTAAAAGAATATATGATTCATAAGACATCTGAATATTACAAAAAAGAGATTTCTGATTATATTAAAAGTTTGGGAAAAATTAACTTAACTAAGATTTATCAGAGAATGATTAATTCTTCAGATTTAGCAAGATACACAGAATATGCAAGTCTAATTCAAGAAGATTTTAATAAAAGATTTGCTAAGAAAACGGTTCAATATGAAGATTTGGCCCCCTTAATGTATTTGAGATTTAGATTATCTTCTCCGCAAGAAAGATTCCAATTGAAACATATTATTATTGATGAAGCTCAGGATTTTGGAGAGTTTCAATTTGTTACATTATATGAAATTTTGAATAGAAATAAATCAATGACGATTTTGGGAGATTTGGCACAAGGAATTTATATGTATCGAGGAACAGAGAATTGGCAAAGAATTAATGATGTTGTTTTTCATAACGAAGCTCAAATATTATACCTAGAAAAAAGTTACAGAACAACCAGTAATATTATGAACGAAGCCAATCAAGTATTATCCAAAATGAAAGACAAGATAGGGGTAAAGTTAGGAGTACCGGTATCTAGAAAAGGTAGTGTTCCGGAATACAAAAAAGTCCAGTCTTTTGATGAGAAAATAAAAGTGATTCGAGAATTTATTCAAGACTTCAAAAGAAGAGGATTTCAAAATATTGGAATTATTTCGAGAACTAGTCAAGCAAGTCAAGAAATTTATGAAGGACTAAAAGAAGAGAATGCAGAATTAATTTTAGAAAATATGGAGCAGTTTAAAGGTGGAATAACAGTTGTTTCTTCCTATTATTCAAAAGGCCTAGAATTTGATTGTGTTATTATTACAGATTACGAGAAATATCAAGACAATCTATTAGATAATAAGTTGCTTTATATTGCAATGACAAGAAGTATGCATGAATTAAAGATGATTTCGTTATAATATACCATATTTGTAGCAGATTTTTTCTTGTTTTTTTCTAAAAAACCTTGACAAATGTATTAAAATGTTGTAAAGTATAATAGCATTACAAATTATGAGGTGAGAGTTTGTATGGAAGAAGCTGTGAAATATAGTATTTTACTTGAATTGTACGGTGGTATTTTAACAGAAAAACAATATGAGTTATTAGATAATTATTATAATCAAGATTTGGGACTTTCAGAAATTGCTGAAAATCTTGGAATAACTAGGCAAGCAGTTAGAGATAACTTGAAAAAAGGCGAGAATAATTTAATAGAATTTGAGTCAAAACTTCACCTAATGCAAAAGATAAACCAAATAGACGAATTAAAGATCGACAAAAAAATAAAAGAAGAAATTCGAAAGATATTGATATAAGGAGAAAACAATGGCATTTGAAGGATTAAGCGAGAGGCTACAAGCAATTACAAGAAAACTTACTGGAAAAGCTAGAATTAGCGAATCAGATTTAAAAGATGTTTTAAGAGAAGTAAAACTTGCATTGCTTGAGGCTGATGTTAACTATAAAGTTGTAAAAGATTTTACAAAAACAATTGAAGAAAAAGCAATTGGTCAAGATGTTTTAAAATCTTTGACTCCAGGACAACAGGTTATTAAAATCGTTAGAGACGAATTAACAACGTTACTTGGAGGAACAGAAAGTAAGATTAATTTTACTCCAAATCCTCCAACAGTTATTATGTTAGTTGGTCTTCAAGGTTCTGGTAAAACAACAACTGCTGGAAAACTTGCTAATAGAATTAGAAAGCAAGGAAAGAAACCTTTATTAGTAGCTTGCGATGTTTATAGACCTGCTGCTATCAAACAATTACAGGTTGTTGGAAAGCAGTTAGATATTCCAGTATATAGTAATGAAACAACAAAAGATGTTAATTTGATTGCAAAGCAAGCAATGAGCGTTGCTATGTCAAAATTAAATGATGTTGTAATTATCGATACTGCTGGACGTTTACAAATAGATGAAGCTTTAATGAAAGAGCTAAAAGATTTAAAACAAAATATAAAACCACATGAAATTATGCTTGTTGTAGATTCTATGACAGGTCAAGATGCAGTTAATGTTGCAGATACATTTAATAAAGAATTAGGAATTGATGGTGTTGTTTTAACTAAGTTAGATGGTGATACTAGAGGTGGTGCTGCACTATCAGTTAAGAAAGCAACAGGAGCACCAATAAAATATATCGGTGTTGGTGAAAAATTAAGTGATTTTGAAGAATTTTATCCAGATAGAATGGCT
>JAFUWA010000046.1 GCA_017477355.1 Clostridia bacterium | reverse complement strand
CATAATATAAAACTCCCTTCATGAATTTTTGCTTTTATGCGTCGAAACATATTTGCATTATATCATGAAGGGAGTTTTGTTACTATATAGCTTAAGCCTACGATACTACCGGCACAGCCGGAAGTATATTAACAATTAAAAGAGGGAAAAGTGGTACGTCCCATTTTCCCTCTTATATCAAATTTTATATTTTAATTAAATATTTTCTTTAATGTAATCTACTACATCACCAACAGTTACTGCTTTTTCTGCATCTTCATCTGGTATTTCAATATCAAATTCTTCTTCTAAAGCCATAACTAATTCAACAATGTCTAAAGAGTCAGCTCCTAAATCATCTATAAAAGATGCTTCCATTGTAACAGACGTATCAGAAACACCTAATTGATTTACAATGATTTCTTTTACTTTCTCGAAAACTTCTTCTGAATTCATTTTATGTACCTCCTTAATGGTTATCAATCTTCATTATCTATATCTATTTTTAATATATGTTAGCATAATTGTCAAGTCTTTTTGATAAATTTGTGTTTTTTTATTCTTGGTTATTCTCTTGGCTCGCAATTTCTCTTTGTTTCTCAAGTTCAGCTGTCATTTTTTTGACGCTTTCCCCTTTTACGAAATCTGCAGCTTGCTTAATTGTATAATAGAATACCAAATCATCACTACTTCCATGGGCTTTAATAACTGGTTTTTTTACTCCTAAGAAAGGAGCACCACCATAACTTTTGTAATCAGCTTTTGCTTTAAAATTGTTAATTGCAGGAAGAGACGGAACAGCAGCAATTGTAGTTAATAAATTTTTCTTTAAGCTATCTGTTAAGATTTTCTTCACAAATCTTCCAATTCCTTCTACAGACTTTAATAAAACATTTCCTGTAAATCCATCACATACCAACGCATCAACTTCCCCTTGGAAACAATCCCTAGGTTCAACATTTCCCACAAAATTAATATGATATTCTTCTGCTTTTTCCTTTAATAATTTATATGATTCTTTACACAAATCATTCCCTTTTGTTTCTTCTGTTCCAATATTTAATAATCCAATTCGTGGTTTTTCTATTCCAAATGTATTAGTCAAATAAATAGAAGCCATTTGTGCAAATTGTAGTAAATTAATTGGCTTACAATTAGTATTAGCTCCAGCGTCCATTAATAAAAGGCCTTTTATTCCATCACTTGGAAGCATTGCCGCAATTGCTGGTCTATCCATTCCTTTAATTCTTCCAACCAATAAAGTAGCTCCAGTTAGTAACGCCCCAGAATTTCCAGCAGAAACAAATACATCTCCTTCTCCCTCATTTAACATTCTAAATCCAACTACCATAGAAGAATCTTTTTTGTGTTTGATAGCAACAGTAGGAGTATCTTCCATTTCAATTTGCTCTGATGCATGTTTTACTTTAATATTAGGAGCAACCTCACTAATACTTTCTTTTCCAAAAAATTCTTTAGATTTTGCTTTTATTACATTTTCATCACCAATTAAAATGATTTCTCCGTCAATCTCTTTGGACGCTTTTACAGCTCCTTTAATTGTAGCATTTGGCGCATTATCTCCACCCATTGCATCTAATAATATAATCAAGGTTTATCCCTCCTAATTTTAGTACAAATCATTTGTCTTATATATTTTATTTACTTTTTTCAAAAAAATCAATAGTTTTCCTTAATTTTGTATTGTATTTTCAATCACATTGACATTTCAATCTTCTATCTCATTACTAATTTCATTTTCAGAATAATATCCATTATTTTCTCTCTTAATCCTTCTTACCATATTTTCCACACTACCATCATCTACAATTTCATTTTCTCTGCCCGTACTTTGCTTTATCTGCCTTTCCAAAACTTGATCTTCAATAATAGCACCAGTACCTCCATAAAAAGTATCCATAAATTTTGCAAAAACAATACAAAATCCAAAAATTGCAAAAATTCCAAATAGTCTTGCTAATCCTATGAAAACTAAAGTTGTATTTTCATCTAACTCCACCCAAACTTTTTTCTTGTGCGGTGGATCATCAGATTCTCTATAAAATTGTTTTCTTCCTCTATTTCGAATTGCTAATAATTCTCCTGGATTTAAGTTGATAATATAGGCCATTTGATAAATCTCATCTAAAGTAGGATACGCTTTTTCTTTCTCCCAAGATTCAATCTTTTTTTCCCAATTCTTAATTGTTTGCTTATCATCTTTATTTTTTACCAAAGCAAATGCTAAATCATTAATTGTCATATTTTTTTCTTCTCTTGCCTCTCGGATATATCTTCCGATATGTCATAGAATATTCATTATTTTTCATAAGTGCTCCTCATAATATAATCATAATCTAAGTAAATTTTAAAGTCAATAAAAAAATTCTCACTAATAATTAGTGAGAATTTTTTATATAATCATATTACTATGAATTATCCAATAATTTCAGAAACAACTCCTGAACCTACTGTACGTCCACCTTCACGAATAGCGAATCTTAATCCTTTTTCGATAGCGATTGGAGTAATTAATTCGATAGTCATAGCTACGTTATCACCTGGCATAACCATTTCTGTTCCAGCTGGTAATTCAATAACACCAGTAACGTCTGTTGTTCTGAAATAGAATTGTGGTCTGTATCCATTGAAGAATGGTGTATGACGTCCACCTTCTTCTTTGGTTAGAACGTAAACTTCTGATTTGAATTTTGTATGTGGATTAATTGTTCCTGGTTTTGCGATAACTTGACCTCTTTCGATGTCTTTTCTATCCATACCTCTTAATAGAACACCAATATTATCTCCTGCTTCTGCTTGGTCTAATAATTTTCTGAACATTTCAACACCAGTTACAACTGATTGTTTTCTTTCAGTAGATAAACCAACGATTTCAACAGCGTCAGAAACTTTAACAGTTCCTCTTTCTACTCTACCAGTAGCAACTGTACCACGACCTGTGATTGTGAATACGTCTTCAACTGGCATTAAGAATGGTTGATCAACTGGTCTCTCAGGTGTTGGGATATAGCTATCAACAGCATCCATTAATTCTTTCATTGGAGCATATACAGAAT
>JAFUWA010000045.1 GCA_017477355.1 Clostridia bacterium | reverse complement strand
TCCAAATTTGAATCCTAATATCGGGACTATGTCAGGAAATTCAGAAATAGCTACAGCAACTTATACGAAACCAGAAGTAGGAATGGGAAACACGTTTGGAACTGTAAGATTCAATAGTGGAACAAAATCTGGAAGTACAGAGATTACATTTGAAGTGGAAAATTTTGGTTTCGCAAGAGACACTGTTACAGTTAATGTATATGATTTTAAAGTGTATGAAGGATCAGCAGGTTCTAATACAGATATTGATAAAGTTGAGTTTAATAGCATTAACGGGCAAAAAAAAGATTTGCACTTGAATATAGAAGGCCCTGGCTTTAATGAAACTGATGAAGATAAAATTACATTTGATGGCATTGCAACCGATATTGTTTGGAGCGAGGTAAAAGAAGTTGTTAATGGCGAAACTAAAACTTATGAGCCAAACACAACAGGTTGTATTCGTATTGATACTTATAGAACAGGAGAAAATGCAAATTTAAAAAAGGCTACAATTACACCTTTAGAGCCTGGAAAAACATTTATCAAGTGTGAATACAAGATTAAGGGAGAAATTTTAGGGTATAATATTATTCCAGTAATGGTTTATGGTGGAATTACAACAAATTTGACTGGAGCCGACAAGACTAATTATGAAGAAACAGATGAAATATCATTAAAAGGAGAAAATAAAACAGTAAAATTAACATATATATTATATGAAGGCTTTGTTCCAGAAGGAGCCACTGTAAGTTACAGTTTAGAAAGTTCAAATACAGATTTTGCAGTTACAGGAGAAACAACGAATCCAAATAACACAGGAGTATTTATGGTAGAATATAAAGGAACATCTTCAGAAGCTACTGCAGAAACAGTAACAATTAAAGCAATAGTGAAAAAAGGAGCAGCAGAGACAAAATATGAAGATACTGTAAAAATTACCTATGCAAGCAACACATAAATAGGAAAATATACAAATTTTTGCTTGACAAATGGCAAAAATCATTGTATACTATTCAAGTAGTTAAATAAGAAAAAATAATAATTTGTGTTATAGATACAAATATGCAAGAGGAGGGATTAAATTGGCACAACCAAAAAGAAGATGGTCAAAAGCTAGAACTGGATCAAGAAGAAGTACATGGAAATTAGACGAGAAGGGATATTCAACATGCCCTCATTGTCATGAACCAGTATTACCACACACTGTTTGCTCAAATTGTGGTTACTATGATGGAAAAGAAGTTGTTTCAGTTAAGAAAAACGAAGACTAATAAATAATATAAGATAGAGAACTCTAGTATTTGCTAGAGTTCTTTATTTTATTTGCAGAAAGTATTGCATATATAGAATAAATGTTGTATAATTTAAAATTTTAAAAAATTCAAAAAAAATGATTTACATAATTGCAAAGTTGTGATAAAATAGAAATGCGGAAATGTATTCTTTATATAAATGATGGAGGAAAAAAGTGGAGGTATTATAATGAATAATTATGATTTAGATTACAGAATGGCTTGTACTGAAGTTTTGGAAATTTTAAAACATATGCCTAAAAAACAAGTTGAAAAAATTCCAAGAAATGTAATTATTTCAATGGAAAGATCAAAGAGATATGATTACAGATTTAAGTTCGATACTAGTAAAACTGTAAACGAACAAAATACATCAAAAACCGCAAAAAATATTTTATCTGGATTTTATAGAGACTATTGGGCAAATGATACAATCAGAAAAATGATTTTAGCAAAAGAAAAATTTGACAAAAAAAATAATCAAACAGTAGCCTAATTTTATTCTTATTAATTTCAATATATAACTAAATAAAAGAACCGTAAAAATCAAAGCTGGATTTTTGCGGTTTTTTTATATTAAGAATTGGAATATATTTTTTCTTCCAAAATAGAATGTAGCATGATTCATTTTGCTGTTATTAATTTAAAAAATTTAATTAAAAATTTTATGAAAGTTATTTTTGTAATTGCTTTTGGAATTGGAGTAATGAACAGCCGGAGAAATGCTTTCTTCTCAAATAAGCCATTTTAAGTACTCTCAAATTATAAAAAAGAGTGTTACTTTTCAGAAAAAAGAAGAAAACAAGAATTTTCTTTTAAGTACCATTTCTAAAGAACTTCCGATTAATGCAATAAATGGAAAAGAACAAAAAACAGAAGAAGCTTCATCAACAGAAATACAAGGAGAAAGATTGATAGAAGAACCAGAAAAATTAGAAGTATCTGAAAAAAAAGAAGAAGTTCTAACAGTTCCAGTTAACTTACCAACAGAAGTGATACAAGCTAATAATCTGTCAGAGAATTATAATACAATTTATCAAAGTACAAAAATAAAGAATGAAACCAATTTTAATTTATCTCAAGAAATTTTAAATCCTAATGTAGAATTTCAAGATAAGACAAATGTTATCATTTTTCATACACATACTTGCGAAAGCTATACACAAACTAATGAAAGTTCTTATACAGCTTCTCGGCAATTTTCGAACAACAGATTTAAATTATTCTGTTGCTAAAGTGGGATCTGTTTTAACAGAGAATTTATCAGAGCAAGGTTTTCAAGTTTGGCATGATTTAAGTTATCATGATTATCCAGCATATAATGGCTCTTATTCTAGATCTTTTCAAACTGTTCAGAACCTGTTAAATAGCCATCCAACTACACAATTAATAATTGATTTACATAGAGATGCGATTGGAAGTATGAGCCAATACGCTCCAAGAGTAAAGATTGGAGATAAAACAGTTGCACAGCTAATGTTTGTTATTGGAACAAATGGCGGAGGCTTAGAACATCCTAACTGGCAAACTAATTTGAAATATGCAATTAAAATTCAAGAAAAAGCAAATGAAATGTATCCAGGGTTATTTAGACCGATTATTTTAAGAAATTCAAGATATAATCAAAACTTATCAGATAGCGCTTGTATTATTGAAGTTGGAGCAACAGGAAATACATTAGAAGAAGCAGTAGGAAGTATGAAGTATTTAGCAGAAGTAATAAATCAAGTAATGCAGTGATGGAACGATAGGGACGGTTCCAATTGTTTCAGTTTCGTTATAAAAAGTACTTGACAATATGAAGGAATACATATAAAATATAATCGTGTAAAAAACAAAATACAATATAAATTATTTTATATATTAATTTATTTGTACATTGAAAAATTAATAGAAAGAGGTAAATGATATGAATGGACTTGGAGCTATTGATATCGTCATCTTTCTTGTCTCAGCTGTAATTTTTACAATAATAGGATTTTTCCTAAGAAAGAAAATTGCAGAATCTAAAATTCAAAGTGCAGAACAAGAAGCTGAAAAAATCCTTTCAAGAGCAAAGGATGAAGCTGAAAACTTAAAGAAAGAAGAAATTATTAAGTCTAAAGAGGAAATATTACAATTAAGAAATGATTTAGACAAAGAGATTAAAGAAAGAAGAGGCGAGATTCAATTACAAGAAAAAAGATTAATTCAAAAAGAAGAAAATCTTGAAAAACGTACATCAATTTTTGAAGGAAAAGAAAAAGAACTAGAAAGAAAATTTACGGAGAACGAGAAAAAACATCAAGAATTAGAAGAGATGTACTCTAGAGAAGTTGAGGAATTACAAAGAATTTCAGGCTTAACACAAGAACAAGCCAAACGTCAACTTTTAAATGATTTGGAAAAAGAGTTAACAGCAGAAAAAGCACAATTAATTAGAGATTTTGAACAAAAAACAAAAGAAGATGCTCAAAAAGAAGCAAGAGAAGTAATTGGCTTAGCAATTCAAAGATGTGCTGCTGATCATACTTCTGAGACAACAGTTTCAGTTGTAGCTCTTCCAAATGATGAAATGAAAGGTAGAATTATAGGTAGAGAAGGTAGAAATATCAAAACTCTTGAAACTTTAACAGGAATTGATTTAATAATCGATGACACTCCTGAAGCTGTTATTATTTCAGGATTTGACCCATTAAGAAGAGAAGTCGCTCGTTTAGCTTTAGAGAAATTGATTGATGATGGAAGAATTCATCCAGCCAAGATTGAAGAAGTTGTTGAAAAAGCCAAAGAAGAAGTTGAACAAATTATTAAATCTGAAGGAGAAAGAGCATGCTTAGAAACAGGTGTTAATAATCTTCACCCAGATATTGTAAAATTACTTGGAAAATTGAAATATAGGACAAGTTATGGACAAAATGTTCTTAACCATTCTATCGAGGTTTCAAACTTAGCTCGTTTAATGGCAGATGAGTTAGGTATCAATCCAAAGATTGCAAAAAGAGCAGGTTTATTACATGACATTGGTAAAGCACTTGATCATGATATGGAGGGAACTCATGTTGAAATCGGTGTTGAAATATTAAAGAAATATAAAGAAAATGACATTATAATAAATGCCGTTGAAGCACACCACGGAGATGTTGAACCAGCTTCAATTGAAGCAATTTTAGTACAAGCAGCAGATGCAATTAGCGCATCTAGACCTGGTGCTAGAAGAGAAACATTAGAAGCTTATATCAAGAGATTAGAAAAACTTGAAGAAATTGCAAACTCATTTGAAGGTGTTGAAACTTCATTTGCTATTCAAGCTGGCCGTGAAGTCAGATTAGTTGTTAAACCAGAAAAGGTTTCAGATGCTGATATGGTTGTTATGGCAAGAGACGTTGCAAAACGTGTTGAAAGTGAAATGGAATATCCAGGGCAAATTAAAGTTAATGTAATTCGTGAAACTCGTGCTATTGATTATGCAAAATAAAATTAACTCTTCCACTTATAATAGTGGAAGAGTTTTTTTATTTTGTGTTGAATAAAATATAGTATTGTGGTATTATCATAAAAACAGGGAAAATGGGACATATCACTTTTCCCTTTGATTAGGAGAAAATCATGGTAGGATTTCAAAAATTTGCATATATCTTTTTTATTTATTCTATTGGTGGTTGGTTTATGGAAAGTATTCGCGGTTGGATTATTACAAAAAAATTTGTAAATCGCGGATTTTTAATTGGTCCATGCCTTCCTGTTTATGGTTGGGGGCTTGTTTTATTAACATTATGTTTAGAAAAGTATACCAATAATATACCAATATTATTTTTAATGTCAATTTTGCTTTGTCGGAACTTTAGAGTATTTTACAAGTTGGATTATGGAAAAATTATTTAAAGCAAGATGGTGGGATTATCATAATCGAAAATTTAACATTAATGGTAGAGTTTGCTTGGAGACATTATTACCATTTGGGATTGCGGGAACAGTTTTGTTAAAATGGATAAATCCGTTTGTATTAGGATTGCTAGAAATAGTTCCTTCAATAGTACTAAATTGGGTATTAGTTATTTTAATAACAATTACTGCTATTGATACAATTATTTCATTTATTGTTATTGGCAATTTTAAAAGAACTGCAAAACAAGTTGAAAAAGAAGTAACCAAGGATGATACAGAAGAAATTTCGAATATGGTAAAAGAAGTAACAACGCAAAAGGCAGAAGAGATTAAAGGCACAATTCAATTAAATGTGAGAATGGCTGGAGAAAAGGTTCATTATACAGGAGAGAAAGTATATCAGAACTTGATGGATTCAGAAAAGAAATTAATTCAAACACGAGATAGAGCAATTGCAATTATTAAAGAAAAGGTTGAAAAATCTCAAAATGATATCAGAAGTGCAATTCAAGAAAAAATTACAACCACAAAAGAATTTACAGATGCAGTAAAAAAGAGATTTGCAAGTACTTGGCTAAACCGAAGATTCTTAAGAGCATTCCCAAATTTACAAGTCAAATTATCAAACAAATTATTCTTGAATGAAAACACTAAACAACAAAATACTAGAGAAAAGTGATATTATATCACTTCATCTCTAAAATTTTATGGGTATAATCTAAATTTGCAACAGGATTTGTTTGATACTTTAAAGTATAGATATTTGTTGCAAGAATATCTTTCATCATCATATCTTGTAAATTCATATCTTTGTTTGTCTCAAAAAATCTTTTAACAGAAACAACGATTTTTGTTTTGGGATTGTGTTGAGCAATTGCTGAAATAATTCTCTTACCATGGCTATTGAATCCTAATACACGAATATATGGAGTAACTTTTTGAGATACTTGCATATCTCTTTTGGTAATTCCTAAAAGTGCATATAGAAGAATTCTATGAATTCTGCTTTCTGTAAATCTCTTTGATTTAATTTTATTAATTAATGCATCTAAATTTGTGCAAGTATTAGCTGCTTGTTTAATCTTATTTTCTAATCCTTCTGATACATCAGGGAGTCTAGCGATATCCATTAAAGGCATTTTTCTTAAAGCATAAATAATTTCATTTTCAAATTGTTTTAGGGAAGTAATAAGATTTCCTTTTTTCTGAAGTTTTTCTATAATTTCATAAGTTTCAAATGGAACAACTTGATGAATATTTTTTCCTTCTTGGAGCATTTGACGAATTCCAGTTGCACTTGTAATTCCATTTTTTACTTTTGCTGTTTTATATTCACTATATTCTCTTTTTACAGTAACAGGGATGATAGAACTATTAGAACGTTTTAGAGCTTTTAGATACTCTACTCCTAAAATATTATTTGGGTTTTGCAATACGTCCATATATACTTTGGAATTTCCAAAATACATTTGAGTTGCAATTTCACGAGCTTTAGGGTAAGGAAGTCCAGATTTTAATTGTGCTTTTAGCATAGCAGAAAATTCTTTTGGTTCTTTGGCAAGGACAGAAGCAACGTCGTCCAAAGCTTTAATTTGCCCAATTTCTGAACCAAATGAAAGATAATCAATAATTCCAAGAGAATTTAAAATTTTAACAGCTCCAGCTGCAAAGTTTTCTGCACTTGAAGTAGCATAAACAGTTGGAAGCTCAATAACTAAATCAACGCCTTGGCGAAGTGCCATTTCTGTTTTTGACCATTTGTCAATTAGAGAAGGCTCACCACGTTGTACAAAGTTTCCACTCATAATAGCGATTGTAAAATCTGCTTTTGTTAATTCTAAAGATTTTTTTAAATGTAGAATATGTCCATTGTGAAATGGGTTATATTCTGACACGATTCCTAAAACTCCACCCAAATAAAATCACCTCTAGTATTGTAAATTTTCCAATTTACTGATATAATATCATAGAATTAGAATTTTGTAAATAACAACAGAAAGGAAAAATATGAATCATAAAGTAGAGATTTATACAGATGGAGCTTGTTCTCGGAAATCCAGGTCCACGGAGGATGGGGAGCCGTTTTAATTTATGGCGAAAATCGAAAAGAAATATCTGGATACAATTCTGAGACAACAAATAATATAATGGAAATAACAGCTGTTTTAGAGGCTGTTAAACTTTTGAAATTTCCGTGCCAAATCACAATTTATAGTGATAGTGCATATGTTGTAAATTGTTTTAAACAAGGTTGGATTTATAATTGGCAGAAAAATAATTGGAAAAATGCAGATAAAAAGCCAGTTAAAAATAAAGAACTATGGGAAGAACTTTATTATGAACTTTCAAAACATCAATTTGAATTTGTGAAAGTAAAAGGCCATAGTGATAATGAGCTAAATAATCGTTGTGATTATTTAGCAACAAATGAAATTAAAATAAATGCATAAGGGATTATGCGAAAGGAGTTTTATTATGATAATCGTAGGTGTTACTGGAAATACAGGAGCAGGAAAAAGTACAGTTAGTACAATTATAAAAAATAATACAGGAGCTTTGGTAATTGATGCAGATGTATTAGTGAAAGAACTAATGGCCCCAGGAGAAGCTTATTTTAATGATGTTGTAGCTTTATTTGGCCAAGAGATTCTGGCAACAGGGAAAAAACATAAAGGGCAAATTGATAGAAGTAAACTTGCTAAAGCAATGTTCGAAGATGATGAAAAGCGAGAAAAATTAAATAAATTAACATTTAAATATGTTGGTAAGAAAACAAAGGAATTAATTTTAGCTAATAAAGAGAAAGAATTTATTGTTTTGGATTTTCCTCTTTTATATGAAGGTGGATTTGATAAAATTTGTAATTGTGTTATTGGTGTAGTTGCAGATGAAAAAACAAAGATTGCTAGAATTAAAGAAAGAGATAGAATTACGCCAGAACAAGTGAAAGCAAGGCTTGAGATTCAAATTGATGAAGAAAAATTAAATGAGAATGCAACATATATTGTTAAAAATCCTGGTGATACAAGATATATCAGTTTAGTAAATGATGTTATTAAACTAGTACATAAAATTAAGAAAGATGAAGAGGAGAAGAAAAAGGCTTAACAATGAAAGTATCAGATTTTAATTATAACTTGCCAGAAGAATTGATTGCACAACATCCTTATGATAAAAGAGATGAAGCAAGATTATTGGTATTAGATAGAAAAACTGAAAAAATCGAACATAAAATTTTTAGAGATGTGATTGACTATTTAGAACCTGGAGATTGTTTAGTTATTAATAATACAAAGGTCATTCCAGCAAGATTATATGGAACAAAGGATACAGGAGCAAAAGTTGAATTTTTGCTTTTAAAAAGAATTGAAGGAGATTTCTGGGAGGTAATGGTAAGACCTGGAAATAAATTAAAACCTGGAACAAAGGTGAGCTTTGGAGATGGAATTTTAAAAGCAGAAATCTTAGATGTTTTAGAGGGTGGAAATCGAAAAGTAAAATTTGAGTATAATGGGATATTTAATGAGATTCTAGACAAAATTGGATTAATGCCTTTACCACCATATATTAAGGAAAACCTAAAAGATAAAGATAAATATCAAACTGTTTATGCAAAATTCGATGGATCAGCTGCAGCTCCAACTGCAGGATTACATTTCACAGAAGAACTTCTAAAAAGAATAAAAGAAAAAGGAGTAGAAGTTGCAAATGTTACACTTCATGTTGGAATTGGAACTTTTAGACCAGTAAAAGTAGAAAATGTAGAAGAACATTCTATGCATTCTGAACATTATTATATTAAAAACGAAGATGCAGAGAAAATTAATAAAGCTAAAAGAGAAGGTCATAAGATTATTGCAGTTGGAACAACTTCTTGTAGAGTTTTAGAAAGCGTAGCAGATGAAAATGGTTTTGTTAAAGAAATAGAAGGCGATACTAGTATCTTTATTTATCCTGGATATCAATTTAAATGTATTGATAATTTGATTACTAATTTTCATTTGCCAGAATCAACTTTAATTATGTTAGTTTCAAGTTTGGCTGGAAGAGACTTTATTATGAAGGCTTACAATGAAGCAGTCAAGGAAAGATATTTGTTCTTCAGCTTTGGAGATGCAATGTTAATCAAGTAGAAAGGAGCAAAATGATAATGATATGAGTGCAATTACATATGAATTATTACATGTAGATAAAAATAGCGGAGCTAGGCGCGGAGTAGTGCATACTCCTCATGGAGATATTCAAACTCCAGTATTTATGCCAGTTGGAACACAGGCTACTGTTAAAGCAATGACACCAGAAGAGTTAAAAGAAGAAGTAAAAGCAGAAATTATATTAGGAAACACGTATCATTTATTTTTAAGACCTGGTCATGACTTAATCAAAGAAGCTGGCGGACTTCATAAATTTATGAATTGGGATAGACCAATTTTAACTGATTCTGGTGGTTTTCAAGTATTTAGTTTGGGACAAGCAGGGCTTCGCAAAATCACAGAAGAGGGAGCAGAATTTCGTTCTTATTTGGATGGAAGCAAACATTATATTACTCCTGAAAGTTCTATTGAGATTCAACAAGCTTTAGGATCAGATATTATGATGTGTTTTGATGAATGTTGTCCATATCCTTCTACTTATGAGTATACAAAAGCTTCTATGGAAAGAACAACGCGTTGGGCAGAAAGATGCAAAAATGCTTGGACAAAGGAGAATCAAGGCTTATTTGGAATTATTCAAGGTGGATTTTTTAAAGATCTAAGAGACATTAGCTTAAAAGATTTAGAAGCAATGGATTTCCCAGGGTATGCAATTGGAGGAATTAGTGTTGGAGAGCCTAAAGAAGAGTTTTTAGATATTTTGAATTATACTGGTCCTAAAATGCCAGAAAATAAACCAAGATATTTAATGGGAGTAGGAAGTCCAGACTATCTAATTGAAGCAGCACTTGCTGGAATTGATATGTGTGATTGTGTACTTCCAACGAGACTTGCAAGACATGGAACAGCATTTTCTGCAAACGGAAAAATTGTTATTAAAAATAAAAAATATGAAAGAGATTTTAGTCCGCTTGATTCAGAGTGTGATTGTTATACTTGCAAAAATTATACAAAAGCTTACATTAGACATTTAATTAATATGAACGAGATTTTAGGAATGAGATTATTATCAATTCATAACTTAAGATTCTTGACTAAATTAATGGAAAGAGTTAGAATAGAAATAGAGCATGACAATTTAAAGAACTTCAGAGATGAGTTTTATAAAAAGTATGGATATACTAAGTAGTATGAATACAAGAGGGGAGAATTAGTGAATGAACGAATTTGACAGAGTTGCTTCCAAAAAAAATGAAGCAAAAGAAAAAAAGAAAAAAATGTTATTAACAGGTATTGTAATATGTGTAATCATTATTATTGCATTAGCAGTTATGATTATTTATTACCAACATGTTGATGCTACAACATTTAAAGTATTTATTGATGATGAACAAATGCAATATTCAGAAGGATTTTACTTTACGAATGAAGCAGGAGAAACTTATGTAAGAGCTAGAGATATTGCTAATTATATTGGGTGGTCATATCAAAACGGTGAATATGGTGCTTATACAGAGGATTTAAATAGTGGATATATTCAAAGTGAATATGAGATTGTTTCATTTGTTGCAGGTTCCAATGTTTTGAAAAAATATATTCAAGTAATAGCACAACCTTATTTTGATGAATTTGGGACAGAGATTCAACCATATCAGGCTAATTCAGCTAATGGAACTCTCGAAACAACAACTTTAGCTCTTCCAATTATTAGCCAAGAAGGACAAATTTATTTTCCTCTTAGAAATTTAAATGATATTTGTAATTGTAGTATTAGGTATGATGATCCATATAGAATGTATATATATGAGCAAAAATACTTAATTACCCTTGCTCAGACAAATGCAGCTCAATTTGGATACCAAAGTATTAGTGGAACTTATGAAAATATGAGACTTCTTCCTTATGGTATGATGGTTGTTAGCAATGGTTCATTGTTCGGAGTTGTTGATTTATATGGTGGACAAGGTATTATAGGATTAAAATACACAGATATGGTATTTGCACAAAATGTAAAAGAATTTTTTGTAAAAACATATGCAAACAATGAAGAGTCAATTGGTATTATTAATGCACAAGGAACTCAAGTTGTAGCGCCTAAAAATTATGGAAGTATTCAAGTGTTAAGTGATCAACTAGGATTGTACTTAGTTGAAAAGGATGGGGAGTACGGTGTTTTAAATAGATCTGGAGAAGTTGTTGTTCACTGTGAATATGATGAAATTGGAATTCCAGAAGAGGTTTTAGATACATTTAATTTTGGAGTAGAAGATAATAAGTATTTATTATTTAATGATACAATTGTTGTTAAAGATGATGGAAAATATGGACTATATAATATCGAAGGTGACCAAACTTTAACTGCAGCTTATGAAGGATTTGGATATTTAGTAACAGAAGATGAAGATGCAATTAGAAATTCAGAAAATGTTTTAACTATTGAATTAGACGATTTAGAACTTTCAGATGGTAGTACAAGAGATGTAAAAGCAATTATTGTACAAAGAATTGAAAATGGTGTAAAGAAATATGGTGTTTATGATGCTGTTAGTGAAAGATTAATTTTACCATGCAACTATAATAGAATCTTTAGCTTAACATCAAAGGGAACAACAGAATATTATATTGAATTTGAGGGACAAAGAGCTAAATTCTCAGATCAATTAGCTGCTTATCCATCAATCTTTGAATAAAAAATAAAAATCTTTTTA
>JAFUWA010000044.1 GCA_017477355.1 Clostridia bacterium | reverse complement strand
TTAGTGCTGAAAATACTTGCGGGTTACCCTGCTGGGAAGATAAGAAGTCGCCAGATTTTTAATATTCCTCGTTAGCTCAGTTGGTAGAGCGTTCGGCTGTTAACCGAAATGTCGCAAGTTCGAGCCTTGCACGAGGAGCCAAAGTAAAATGGAGTATCGTTTTGATACTCCATTTTACTTTAGATACTAGTATAAGATTGAAATAGGAAGATTCCTATCAAAGAGTAGAAACGGCTGTTAACTGCTGAGCAAACGAAGCGCGTCCAGAGGACGAAGAAGCAAGTTTGCGATGGTGAAAGAACTTTGCTTACAGATTTGCAAAGGCAAAGATGGAAGCATTAGTTCTGAACTGCCGATGTCGCAAGTTCGAGCCTTGCACGAGGAGCCAAAAATAAAGTATGTAGCGAAGTTACATACTTTATTTTTTATTTCTAATACAAAGATTGAAATTATAATATTTCCGTATTTTTTGAATTCCAAAATTAAAGAAAAATAATTGACTTTATTAATAAACTTTTATATAATGGCTTTGTGATAAAAAAGAAAATAGTCTTTTCATAGGAGGAAAGAATAATGGAATTTATTGAACAAATAAAACAAAGAGCCAAAAAGGACATTAAGACTATTTGTTTACCTGAGGCTAGTGATGCCAGAACAATTGAAGCAGCTCATATTGCTTTAAAAGAAGGATACGCAAATGTAATTCTTCTTGGAGATGAAGAAGGAATTAAAAGAATGGCTGAAGAAAACGGATTTGACGTTTCAAAAGCTACTATTATTAATCCTAAAACTTCTAGTAAGAAAGAAGAGTATGCTCAAAAATTGTTTGAGCTAAGACAAGCAAAAGGAATGACAAAAGAACAAGCAGATCAGCTTGTAGAAGATGAAGTTTATTTTGGTATGATGATGGTTAAAATGGAAGAAGCTGATGGATTAGTTAGTGGTGCTATTCATTCAACATCTGATACTTTAAGACCAGCACTTCAGATTTTAAAAACAGCTCCTGGAACAAAATTAGTATCAGCATTCTTTGTAATGTGTGTTCCTGATTGTGAATACGGAGAAGAAGGAGTATTTGTATTTGGAGATTCTGGTTTGAACCAAAATCCAACAGCAGACGAGCTTTCAGAAATTGCTAAAAGTTCTCATGATAGTTTTGAAAAATTGGTTGGAAAAGAATCAAGAGTTGCTATGCTTTCTTATTCTACATATGGAAGTGCAAAATCAGAATTAACAGAAAAAGTAATTGAAGCAACAAAATTGGCAAAAGAAAAATATCCTGAAATGAAAGTAGATGGAGAATTACAATTAGATGCTGCAATTGTTCCTGAGATTGGAAAAAGCAAAGCACCAGGTAGTAGTGTAGCTGGAAGTTGCAATACTTTAATATTCCCAGACTTAAATGCTGGAAATATTGGATATAAGCTAACACAAAGACTTGGAAAAGCAGAAGCTTATGGGCCATTATGCCAAGGAATTGCAAAACCAGTTAACGACTTATCTAGAGGATGTTCAGCTGAAGATATAGCAGGAGTTATTGCTATTACAGCAGTTCAAGCACAATAGATTTTTATTGAGGATTAGATTATGGGATACAAAAGAAGATATACATTTTTAGAGATTTTAAATATATTATATTTTTTGTTAGTGTTGTTCGTGTTAGGATGTAAGTTTGGAATTATCTTTGACAAAGGGACAAGTGAAAAAATCTTTCATATTTTTTACTATTGGTGTTCGACAGCTATTTTTGTAGTTGCAATAGTTACAGTTTTAGCACTTTTAATAAAAAGTAAAAAGATTAGAAATAGTGATGAAAGTAATGAATGTGCAAAAAATACAATGGCAGCAATTAATATAGGTGTGACATCATTTCAATTTTTAAGTTCTTTATTTGGAACACTTTCTATCAAAAAGATTGCATATGAGTGGTTACAACTTACAATTTATGTTAGTATGATAGTTATTATTATCAATGGATTAGTATATGCATATGTGAGAGAAAGAATAGATAAAGGATTAGGATACTATAATCAAAAGGATATCATTAACAAATATATTATATATATTATTATTATTAGTTTTTTATTTGGAATTATCATTCCTAATTTGATGCTTCATTTTGGGATTATAAAAATGATTAAAGCTTATTAAGAAAGGATTTTGAAAATGAAAATTTTAGTTGTAAACTGTGGAAGCTCTTCATTAAAATATCAATTGATTGATATGGAAAATGAATCAGTTTTAGCAAAAGGAAATTTTGAAAGAATAGGATAAGAATCAGCTTTTGTTACTCATAAAGTAAATGGAGAAAAGTATGTTATTAAAGAACCTACTATGAACCATACAGAAGCTTTGAAAATTGTTTTAGAGCAATTAGTACATAGTGATTACGGAGTAATTAAAAATTTAACTGAAATCGATGCAGTAGGACATAGAATTGTTCATGGGGGAGAAATATTTAGTGAGTCAGCTGGAATTAATGAAGATGTAATTAGCAAAATTGAAAAGTGTGCAGCACTTGCTCCATTACATAATCCAGCAGCAGTTTTAGGAATTAGAGCTTGCCAAGAAGCAATGCCTGGGGTTCCTATGGCAGCAGTATTTGATACAGCATTTCATCAAACAATGCCAAAAGAAAATTATATTTATCCAATTCCTTTTGAATTTTATGAAAAATATGGAATTAGAAAATATGGTGCTCATGGAACATCACATCAATTTGTTTCAAAACTTTGTGCCGAAATGTATGGAAAACCAGTAGAAGACTTAAAAATAGTTACTTGTCACTTAGGACAAGGAGCTTCTATTTGTGCAATTGATGGAGGAAAATCAATTGATACATCAATGGGACTTTCTCCTTTAGGCGGAATTCCAATGGTAACTCGTTCTGGAGATTTAGATCCATCTGTTGTTACTGAAATCATGGAGAGAGAAAATTTAACAGCAAAAGAGACAAATGCTCTTTTGAATAAAAAATCAGGATTATATGGTATTACAGGATTGAATCCAGACTTTAGAGAAATAGAACTTGCTTCTTATGAAGCAGATCAACCAAAAGCACAAGTTGCAATTGAAATTTTTACAAAATCAATCGCACAATTTATTGCTAAATATGCCGTTTCTTTAAAAGGATTAGATGCAATTGTATTTACAGGTGGAATTGGTGAAAATCAAATTAATATTAGAAAGAAAATCTGTGCTAATTTAGAGTGGATGGGAGTAAAAATTGATTTGGACAAAAACAATGTAAGATCAGAGCAAGTTGAAATCAGTAGTAAAGATGCTTCAATTAGAACATTTATTATTCCAACAAACGAAGAATTAGTAATTGCTAGAGACACTAAAAGAATCGTTACAAGCAAATAGAGATTTGCTTGTTCGAGATAAAGTTTGCTAAGGCGAAAAAACGGTAAAAACTTAAATCCTTTGTTTTGGGGAAAAGGAGGTAAATTATGTTAGTATTAGTACTAAACTGCGGTAGTTCTTCTTTAAAATGTCAATTAATTGATATGGACAAAGAAGAAAGAATTATGAAAGGACATTACGAAAGAATTCGGTGGTTCTCGTTCATCATTACGTTTTAATGTACGCGGGCAAAAAGAAACAATAGAACACCCGGCAAGAAGCCATGAAGAAGCAATTAAAGAGATTTTAAACCTGCTTGTTAGTCCAAAGTATAGTGTTATAAAAAATTATGATGAAATCGGAGCAATAGGACATAGAATTGTTCATGGTGGAGAAAAATTCAAAGAATCTGTTCTTGTAACAGATGAAGTAGAGAAGGCAATCGAAGAGTGTATTACTTTAGCTCCTTTGCATAATCCAGCAGGATTAGCAGGAATACGTGCATGTAAAAAGCTTTTACCACATGCAAAGATGGTAACAGTATTTGATACAGCTTTCCATCAAACAATGGAAGAAAAAGCTTATATTTATAATTTGCCTTATAAATATTATGAAGATTATGGAATTAGAAAATATGGTGCTCATGGAATTTCTCATAGATATATTGCAAAACGTTTATCTGAAATTGTTGGTAGATATGATATGAAAATTATTAGTTGCCATTTGGGACAAGGAGCATCATTATGTGCAATCAAGAATGGACAAAGTATAGATACAACAATGGGATTAACACCACTTGCTGGTATTCCTATGGGAACAAGATGTGGTGATGTTGATCCATCTATTATTCCAACAGTTATGAAATTATATGATATTAAGCCGGATGAGATGTTAAGAATTATGAATAAAGAGTCTGGAGCTTGGGGAATAAGTGGTGTTTCTACTGATTTTAGAGATATTGAAAGAGCAGCTGCTGAAGGTGATAGAAGATCTATTTTAGCATTAGAATCTAGAGCTTATATTATTGCACAATATATCGCTAAGTTTTTAGTAACATTACAAGGAACAGATTATATTGTCTTTACTGGTGGAATTGGTGAAAATGGATTAGAAGAAAGAGAAAGAATTTGCAATTATCTAGAATTTGCAGGAATTAAATTGGACAAAGAAGCAAATAAAGTTAGAGGAGAAGAAAAATTGTTATCTACTCCAGATTCAAAAGTACAAATTTATACAATTCCAACAAATGAAGAGGTTATGATTGCAAGAGATACATATAATCTTTGTAAGTAGCAATTTGTGAGACAAATTTAGCAAAGCTAAATCTGTCGCTCGACACTAAAAAATTTTTAAACAAATTTTAGAATAAAATTTATTTTAAATTTGAAAAAATTAGTATAATTTTTCAAATTTTGGGTTGACTTATAAAAAAATTATATATATAATTATGGCAAATAGAACAGGTTATTACAAAAGAGGGGGTATACATATGGAAGAAGAAAACAAACTAGATGAGAACAAATTAAATGCTGAGAGAAAAGAAAATGCTCAAAGAGCAGCAGTACTTTTAATACTATTCGTAGTATTGACATTTCTAGCTGTAACATTAGCTATTTTAACTAGTCTATAAAATAAAAAAGCTTAGGTAATAGATAGAAAAGTTCTTTTCTATCTATTATTTTGTCTAAAAATGGGAAATGAGGACTGCTTAAATTACCATTTTCAAATTAAAAGGGAAAAGTGGTACGTCCCCTTTTCCCACTTTTCCTATAAAAGAAAGGATGTATTTATGAAAATTCTTGTTTTAAATTGTGGTAGCTCATCACTAAAGTTTCAATTGATTAATATGAAAAATGAGCAAGTCTTAATTAAGGGTAATTTTGAAAGAATAGGTGGTATGAAAACTACCTTAAAATTAACAGCAAATGGAGAGAAAAAAGAAATCTTACACATTGCTAGAGATTATGATGAAGCAATAGAGTTTATATTAGATGTTTTCAAAAGTCCAGAATATAAAGTAATAGATTCTTTAGATGAAATTGCTGGAGTGGGTCACAGAATTGTTCATGGAGGAGAAATGTTCCATGAGTCTGTTTTAGTAACAGAAGAAGTAGTTCAAGAAATTGAAAAATGTACAGCTTTGGCTCCTTTGCATAACCCAGCTGGAGTGGCTGGAATTAGAGCGGCACAAAAAGCATTACCAAATGTTCCAATGGTAGTTGTTTTTGATACGGCATTTCATCAGACAATGCCAGCAAAGGCATATATTTATCAAATACCATATCGTTATTATACAAGTTATAAAATTAGAAAATATGGTTTCCATGGAACATCACATAGATACGTAGCTAATAGAGTAGCTGAAATAGTGAATAAACCAATTGAAGAATTAAAAGTTATTAATTGTCATTTGGGTCAAGGCTCTTCTATTTGTGCAATTGAGGGAGGAAAATCAGTAGATACATCAATGGGACTTACTCCATTGTCTGGAATTCCAATGGCTACAAGAAGTGGTGATATTGATCCAGCAATTATTCCTTATATTATGAAGTTAGATAATTTAACTCCAGAAGATATTGAAGATATGTTAAACAAACAATCAGGTGCATGGCGGAGTAAGTGGAGTTTCATCTGATTATAGAGATATTGAAGATGGATATAATATGGGTGATCAAAGATCTATTTTAACATTAGAAAGTCAAGCTTATAAAATAGCTCAATATATTGGGCAATATGTAATTACACTAGGTGGTGTAGATTTGATTACTTTTACAGGTGGTGTTGGAGAAAATGGATATGAAACAAGAGAGCGTATCTGTGATTATTTAAAACCTATTGGAGTTGAAATAGATAAATCTATTAATAAGCAAAAAGGAAAAGAAATAAAGATTTCAACAGAAAACTCAAAAGTAGGAGTATATGTTGTTCCAACTAATGAAGAATTGATGATAGCAAGAGATACAAAACAATTAATAATAGATTAGAGGTTTGATGAAATTCTCATTAAAACGATTGGAGATAGTATGGCATTTGACGGACTAGTAACAAGAGGTGTTGTCACAGAATTAAATAAGATATTAAAAGGCGCTAAAGTAAATAAAGTTTTGCAACCTAATAAGAATGAAATTGTCTTAGATTTATATAGTAAAGACGGTGGGAAATATAATTTATTAATTAGTATTTTGCCAGAAGGATGTAGATTACATTTAACAACACATTTAAAAGAGAATCCAAGTAATCCTTTTAATTTTTGCATGCTTCTTAGAAAATATTTGGTTGGAAGTAAAGTTTTAGAAATTAGTAATTATGATTTAGAACGTACAATTGAAATAAAATTTGAAGCACGAAACGAATTAAATGATTTAGTCAAAAGAAGACTTTATATAGAGATTATGAGCAGACAAAGTAATATCGTTTTAACAAATGAAACGAATACAATTATTGATTGTATTAAGCATTTTGAAGATGATAAGAGACCAAGACTTCCAGCATCTCCTTTTGTATTTACGCCAATATTAAAATCAAGCTTTATAGAGTTAGAAACATTTACAGACTTTTATGAGATTGTAAGTGATAGTCCAGAAGAAAAATTATCAGAAAAGCTTCCAGATGTTTTTATTGGATTTAGTAAGAATTTTGTTTTAAAAAATTTAGAAGTTTTAGGAATTGATAATGAAGATTATAGTATTGATGATTTAGAAAAGTTATATAATTATCTAAAAAATTTGATTGAGAATTTTGAGATGAATCATATTAAGCCTGAAACAATTGGAAAAGACTATACTTTAATTAATTCTCGTCAAAAAGAAAACAATTTAGCAATTAATTACTTTTTGGATGAATTTTATTTTGAAAAAGAGCAAAAATTATTGTTTACTCAAAGTAAAACAAATCTTTTAAAAATAGTAAGTTCTTCTTTAAAAAAGGTTTACAAGAAGTTAGAAAATATTAATCAAAAACTAAAAGAATGTGATGATATGGAGAAATACAAACTTTATGGTGAATTATTAACAGCTAATCTTTATCATTTACCAGTAGATCAAAACTTAGAAGAGGTTGAAGTACTAAATTATTATACTAATGAGAATATTAAAATTAAATTAGATACAAAATATACAGTAAGTAAAAATGTAGAAAGACTTTACAAAAAGTATAATAAGCTAAAAAATACTTTAGAAATTGTTTCTGAACAAAAGCAAGAGGCAGAAAAAGAAATTGATTATATTGAGAGTATTATCTATTCTTTAGAAAGTTGTAAGACAATGGAAGAAATTCATCAAATTTATCATGAAATTTCTGAAAACTTTACAACCAAAAAAGAAATAGATTTAAAATCTGTCAAGAATCATAAAAAAGAAAGACAAGAAGAAATAAAAATACAAGAATTAGAATTTCAAGGATATAAAATTTTAATTGGAAAAAACAATAGTCAAAACGATTATTTAACTTTTACTGTGGGAAATAGAGAAGATTTATGGTTCCATGCTCAAAAAATTCATGGAAGTCATGTTGTTTTAAAGACAAATGGACAAGAAGATATTCCTGAAGAAGTTGTTTTTGAAGCAGCAAAACTTGCGAAAGAAAATAGCAAAGGAGCTAATTCTTCTGTTGTTCCTGTAGATTATTGTAAATTAAAGTTTGTGAAACGTGCTCAAAACAGAAAATTGGGAATGGTAAATTATACAAATTTTAATACAATTTTAGTAAAATAATTTTTTGAAAAAATTTCAAGAATAGAAAAGCAATATCATTTCATAATAAAGATAGGATGTAAAAAGCATCCTATTTTTTGTTGATAGGAGGAAAAAATGGCTAAGAAAGTATTTTTAATAACGATATTTGCAATTGTTCTATTATTAGGATTATCAACTGTTTGTTTTGCTAAAGTAGATAATACAACAACAACATTAAATAACGAAGTAACAAATTCTATGAATAAGACAGAAAGAAGCATGGACGATTTAGTTGATAGAACTAACTTAGATAAAGCTGGTCAAGCAATTGAGAATGGTGCAAGAGCAGTAGGAAACGTTGTAAGTACAGGAATGGATGATATAGGAAGAGGTACTGAAGATTTAGTCGATGGAAGAGATGACACAAGAGACGATACTAGAACTGATAACAGATCTGTAGCTGGAACAACTGGAAATTACACTGCTGGACAAATTGGACAAACAGATCCTGATGTAACAACTGGTAGAAATGGAATGACTCAAAATGCTTGGATTTGGATTGTTATGGTAGTAGTTGCTTTAATTATTGTGGCTGCCGTTTGGTATTATGCTGCTCAAAGAGACTAATTTTTGAAAAATGCTTGATTTTTTCTTGCTTTTGTTGTATAATAATTTTCGTCAATATACCATAGACTTAGTTTAGGAAAAATCCTACTTAATACTCAGTTTATGGCAAATAAAAATAATAGGAGGAAAAATCAATGACAAAGGAAAGAAAAACAGAAATTATTAACGAATTTAAAAGAGAAGAAAAAGACACTGGTTCTCCAGAAGTTCAAGTAGCTCTTTTAACAGAAAGAATTAAGGAATTAACAGAACACTTAAAAGTACATCCAAAGGATAATCATTCAAGACGTGGTATGTTAAAAATGGTAGGTAAAAGAAGAAATTTATTAAACTACTTATCTAAAAAAGACCTTAACAGACACAGAGAATTAGTTCAAAAATTAGGATTAAGAAAATAGAAAAAGTCTCTAGCTTTTATTAAGCTAGAGATATTTTTTTGCATTTAAAAAATATATCCTCATCTCACTTAAGAATTCTATATACCAAAATGATTGATTTTTGTAAATAATTGATATACAATAATAAAAATCAAGAAAGGAATAAATGTGATTGTAAATGGAAAATGTGATTGAATTGAACCATCCTTTAATTACACACAAGTTAGGAATTTTAAGAAGTAAAAAAACAGGAACAAAAGAGTTTCGTGAATTAGCAAATGAGATAGGATCATTTCTATGTTATAAAGCAATGGAAGATATTGAATTAGAAGATACAGAAGTAGAAACTCCAATTTGTAGAATGAAAACAAAAAAATTAAATGAAGATAAATATGCCTTTGTTCCAATTTTAAGAGCTGGAATGGGAATGTTAGATGGAGTAATTAGTGTTATACCAAATGCTAAAGTGGGGCACATTGGAATGTATCGTGACGATACTAATGATCATAAACCTGTTAATTATTTTTTCAAAGTGCCGAAAAATATAGAGAATAAAGAAGTAATTATATTAGATCCAATGTTAGCAACTGGAGGAAGTGCTGTTGATGCAATTGACTTATTAAAAGGAAAAGGAGTTAAGAAAATTAAGTTCTTATGTATTATTGCAGCGCCAGAAGGATTAAAAAAAGTAACTTCAAAACATCCAGATGTTAAAATCTATTGTGCACACATTGATGAGAAACTAAATGAAGATGCTTACATAGTGCCTGGATTAGGAGATGCAGGAGACAGAATTTTTGGAACGAAATAAATTGGAAATAATAAAGAAAAAGGCTCATTCAAGTGAGCCTTTATTTTTCCCTAAAATTCTTGAATTTTCTTCTATTATGTGATATAAAAAGGACAGATGATTTTAAGGAGGCGGTTTTATGGAATTAATAGAAGTAATTAAAAAGACATTTAAGAAACTAACAGTTCGTTCTATTTTAGTTTCTGTTATTTTAATCGCAGTTGCAGTTTTATTAATAACAAACCCAGAGAAGGTTTTAACAGTTGCAGTTATTATTGCTGGGATTGCTTTAATTATAAATGCGATTGTACATATTATTGTTTATATGGGACAAAGTCCTGAAATTAGAGCAATGAGTTCAGAATTTTTAATCGGTATTATAGAATGTGTTGTTGGTATTATATTTATTATAAATCAGCAAAAAGTAATTAGCTTTTTCTATATTATTATAGGAATTTGGCTAATGATAGAGTCAATTCAAAAATTGCAAATGGCAATTAATTTAAGAGAGTTTATTTCTAATTGGGCTTTAACAATTATTGTTGCAATTTTAGATTTAGTACTTGGAATTCTTGTTATTATACATCCATATGATGCGGGAACATCTGTTACACAAGTAACAGGTATCATTTTAGCTGTATCAGAAGGATTTAATTTGATGGAATCTATTTATACATTATTTAGAGTAAGAAAGATTGAAAAGAAAGCAAATGAAGTAAAAAAAGAAGAGTAAAAATCCAAAAGAGAGGATGATGAAATTGCCAAAGAAAGAGAAAAAAACAATTGATTTAAAAAGTTATATAAAGCAAATGGAAAAAGCGGTACGGAAGAAGAGATAAAATAAAAGAAGTTTTAGATGATGAAGAACTATTCAAAAAATATTTGATTAGTTTAGGAATGAATCCAGAATGGGCAGAACTTCCTGCAGTTGTAGAAATTATCAAAAATAGATTTTCAAGAGCCTTAAAAAGAAGACAAAGACATTTTAGAGTAAGAGCAAATGAACTTGTTTTAGGAAGAAGTGAAAAGATTGATAGAGGTGATGCTGTTCCAAATAAAATTACTCATGATGAATTTGAATTAGGAGATGAAGAAAGATTATTTTATTCTCCAGAGACTGGAATGATTGTTTATATTCAAACGAATGGAAGAGCTAATTTAGAAAAGAGAGAAATAGATCCTAGGTCTGGAGTAGTAATGCATCATCTTAAAAGATTTGGTGGTAATGCGGTAGATGAAAGTCGTGATGATTATTATTCTTTGATTGAATATACAAGAGATCCAAATGAACCAAGAGTGCACTATAGAACTGTTTATAAAAATATTAGTATGGAAAATAGTGATATTCAAGAATCTAAAGCAGTGGAATATGATTATGGATATCCATTAGAATTAGAAAAAAATGGAGTACCTCACAAAAAAACTCCAATTTACTTTATTAAAAGATATCCAAGATACGAAGAATGGTTTCAAAGAAGATTCAAGAGTAAAGATGAATATGTTCAAAGAGTATTTCTAATGCAAAAGAATTCTATGAATAGACTTTGGAAAGATTATCGTAGAGTTTTAGAACAAAATATTGTGGATTATGCTAAAGCCAAAGACAAATTAGATGCTTATTATAGTGGGCTTCAAGAAATATTTGCAACTAGCATTATTGGACCAGTATTTAAAGTATTTATTACTGGTAAAATACAAACTATTATAGAAGATGATGAATTGCATATGTTTTATGAAACAGGAAGTAAAGAAGCAATGCTTCAACAAATTCAATCCAGATTAACTCAAGAAGTGGAATCAAAACCTCTTGAGGATGTTATTCGAAAGGAGGGAGAAAAAGTTATTGCTAGAATCGGAGAGAATCCAGATTATCAAGTCGCAAAAGAAACTTTTTCGGGTGATGCTAGAACCATTGAAGAGGACTATTCAATGGAAGATGCTTTATTAGATATTCACGATCAAAGTAATTTAGTCGAAGATTTCCATCAAGAAACTAATCCTTTTCAAATAGAAAGAGATAGATTAGAAAAGAAGATTCAATTTATTCATAATCAGATTAAAATTTTAAGAACAGCATATAGAGCTTTCCCAAGACGTAGAAAAAACCTTAGCAAGACTTTAGAAGAAATTGATAGTAGGCAAATAAAGAAAAAAGTTTTACCTTCTGTACCTCCAGAGCCTAAAGGAGAAGGAAGATAGAGAATTGCTACTAAAAAATCGTAAAAGTGCTTGACAAAATGAGAAAAAAAACTTATTATAATTAAGGACTTTATTATAGTAATAAAGGACTACTAGGATAAAACGGTTTTAAATTGAAAGGAGTGCATAAATAATGCCAGATAAAGAAGTTTTATTAACACAAGAAGGATATGATAACTTAGAGAAAGAATTAGAAGAATTAAAAACTGTTAAAAGATATGAGATTTCAGAAAGAATTAAAGTCGCTTTAGGATTTGGTGACTTATCAGAAAATTCAGAATATGATGAAGCTAAAAATGCTCAAGCAGCTAATGAAAATAAAATTGCTGAATTAGAGCAAAAGTTGAGATTTGCTAGAATTATTGACGATTCAGAAGTTGATACAGAAACAGTTCAAGTTGGAAATATTGTAAAAGTTTTAGATATGGAATTCAAAGAAGAAGATGAGTATACTATTGTTGGTACAACAGAAGTAGATTTAGCTATGAATAAAATTTCTAATGAATCTCCAATTGCTAAAGCTTTATTAGGAAAGAAAGTTGGAGATGTTGCTGTTGTTGAAGCTCCAGCGGGAAACATTAAATTAAAGATTTTAGAAATTAAAAAATAGAATTAGTCCTTAGGGACTAATTTTTTTATAAAAAAGGGAGGAGTTATGAAAGGATATTTAGTCTTAGAAAATGGAGAAATATTTGAAGGCGAAAGAATTGGAAGTACATTAGATGTAACATGCGAAGTTGTTTTTAATACTGGGATGGCTGGATATATTGAAACTTTTACAGACCCATCTTATTATGGACAAGGAATTGTAATGACATACCCATTAATAGGAAATTATGGAGTGATTCATGAAGATGGAGAATCTGAAAGAATTTGAGCAAAAGCAATTTTTATTCATGAACTTGCAGAATTAGAGAGTAACTTTAGAGCTGATACAGATTTAAATAGCTTTTTAAGAACAAATAAAGTTCCTGGCTTAAAAGATGTTAATACAAGAAGATTAACAAAGATTTTAAGAGATAACCGGAACCATGAAGGGAAAGTTAGTTTCTGATGTCTCTAATTTAGATGAAATTATAGAAGAAATCAAAAGTTATAAAATTGAAAATGCAGTAGATACTGTTACTAGGAAAAGAGAAGTTACTTATGGATCAGGACGTGCAAAGCAAGTAGCATTAATTGATTATGGTACAAAAGACAATATTATCAATTCCTTGTTAAAACGTGGCGTTTCTGTGGCTGTTTATCCAGCTAAAACAGATGCTAGCATGATATTAGCAAGTCGTCCAGATGGAATTATGCTTTCTAATGGACCTGGAGATCCTGAAGATTGCCAAGAAGAAATTGAAAATTTAAAGAAGATTTATAAGACTAATATTCCTGTTTTTGGAATTTGTTTAGGACACCAATTAATGGCCTTAGCAAATGGATTTAAAACAGGTAAATTGAAATATGGACATAGAGGTGCTAATCATCCTGTCAAAGATATGGAAACTGGAAATGTTTATATTACTTCTCAAAATCATGGATATTATGTTTTAGAAGATAGTATTAATCCAGAAATTGCAGAAATCTCCTTTGTGAATTTGAATGATAATACAGTAGAAGGAATTCGTTATAAAGATAAAAATATTTTTACAGTTCAGTTTCATCCTGAGAGTTGTCCTGGACCAGAAGATACAGCATATTTATTTGATGAGTTTATTGATTTAGTTAAGGGAGAAAATGAAATTCAAGGAAAACATTAATGGAAAGGAAATAATATGAGAGATTCAAGAATTAAGAAAGTATTAGTTATAGGATCAGGACCAATTATTATAGGACAAGCAGCCGAATTTGATTATGCAGGAACACAGGCATGCCGTGAATTAAAAAAAGAAGGATTAGAAGTTGTCTTAATTAACTCTAATCCAGCAACAATTATGACAGATAAAAATATGGCAGATAAAATTTATATAGAACCATTAACTGTTGCTACAGTAAAGAAAGTAATTGAAGAAGAAAGACCAGATAGTATTCTTCCAAACTTAGGTGGTCAAACAGGACTTAATTTAGCAATGGAGCTTGCTGAAAGTGGATTTTTGGAGAAATATCATGTTCGTTTATTGGGAACAGGTGTTGATGGAATTAGAAATGCAGAAGATCGTCAATGTTTTAAAGACATGATGGAAAAGATTGGTGAACCAGTAGTTGCAAGCAAAGTAGTTCATACAGTAGAAGATGCAGTAGCATTTGCAGAAGAGATTGGATTACCAGTTATTATTAGACCGGCATATACTTTAGGCGGAACTGGTGGCGGAATTGCTTATACGATGGATGACTTAGTAGAAATCGCTGGGTCTGGAATTAGAATGTCTAGAGTAAGCGAGATTTTAGTTGAAAAATGTATTTCTGGCTGGAAAGAAATCGAATATGAAGTTATTAGAGATTCTGCTGGAAATTGTATTACGGTTTGTAATATGGAGAATGTTGATCCAGTGGGAATTCATACAGGAGACAGTATTGTTATTGCTCCATCTCAAACATTATCTAACAGAGAATATCAAATGCTAAGAACTTCCAGTTTAAAAATTATTTCAAGTTTGGGAATTGAGGGAGGATGCAATGTTCAATTTGCCCTAAATCCAAATAGTTTTGAATATGCAGTAATTGAAGTTAACCCTAGAGTTAGCCGTTCGTCAGCCCTTGCTTCAAAAGCAACAGGTTACCCAATTGCAAAGGTTGCAACTAAAATTGCAATTGGATATCGATTAGATGAAATATTAAATGAAGTAACTGGAAAAACATACAGTTGCTTTGAGCCGGTTTTAGATTATGTTGTCGTTAAAATTCCAAAATGGCCATTTAAGAAATTCTTGACAGCGGATAAAACATTAGGAACACAGATGAAGGCAACTGGAGAGGTTATGGCAATTGGACCTAATATGGAAATGGCTCTAATGAAAGCAATTCGTTCTTTAGAGGAAAATGTTGATTCATTAATTTTACCAGTTTTAAGAGATTTAACAAAAGACGAAATTCGCGAAAGATTATATAAAAAAGACAATGAAAGGATCTTTGTAGTAGCAGAAGCGATTCGTCGTGGAATTTCTATTGAAGAAATATGCAAAATTACGACAATAGATAAATTCTTCGTTGGTGTTATTTCTCATTTAGTAAGCATAGAAAAAGAATTAGAAGAAAATAATTTGGATCAAGAATTGCTATTAAAAGCAAAAAAGTATGGATTTACAGATAAAGTAATTTCTGATTTAACTCACAAAACGGAGGATAAAATTAAGGAATTAAGGGCAGAATATGGAATAAAGGCAAATTTTAAATTAGTTGATACATGTAGTTCTGAATTTGAAGCAAAAACACCATACTATTATTCTTCTTATGATGAAGAAAATGAATCATTAAGAACAGATAGACCAAAGATAATGGTATTGGGGTCTGGTCCAATCAGAATTGGCCAAGGAATTGAATTTGATTATGCAAGTGTACATGGAGTATGGGCTTTAAAGAAAAAAGGTTATGAAGCGATTATCGTGAATAATAACCCTGAAACAGTTAGTACAGACTTTGACATTTCTGATAAATTATATTTTGAACCTTTAACGCCAGAAGACGTAGAAAATATTGTAGAAGTAGAAAAACCAGATGGAGCAATTGTGCAATTTGGTGGACAAACGGCTATTAAATTAACAGAAAGCTTAGATAAGATGGGAGTTAAAATTATTGGTACATCTCCACGTAATATGGATCGTGCAGAAGATAGAGAAGAATTTGACAAAGCACTTTCAAAATGTGGAATACTAAGACCACAAGGTGGAACAATCTTTACTGTTCAAGAAGCCAAAGAGGTCGCAAATAGACTTGGATATCCAGTTTTAGTTAGACCTTCTTATGTTCTTGGTGGTCAAGGAATGGCAATTGCTTATGATGATCAGGAAATTGAAGATTATGTAAATGAAATCAATAAAGTGGCTCAAGAGCATCCAATTTTAGTAGATAAATATATGATGGGAAAAGAATTAGAAGTTGATGCAATTTGTGATGGAGAAGATATTTTAATTCCTGGAATTATGGAACATTTGGAAAGAGCTGGTATCCATTCTGGAGACAGTATTTCTGTATATCCTGCATTACATATTGAAAGACGTCATATAGAGACAATTATAGATTATACAGAAAAAATTGCAAAAGAATTACAGATTGTTGGTGTCTTGAATATACAGTTTATTATTTGCCAGGGAGCAGTATATATTATAGAAGTAAATCCTCGTTCAAGCAGAACAGTACCTTATATTAGTAAAGTAACAAATCTTCCAATGATTGATTTAGCAACACAAGTAATGCTTGGAAAGAAGCTAAAAGATTTAGGATATGGAATAGGACTTTATCGAAAGAGTAATTATGTTTGCGTAAAAATGCCAATTTTCTCTTTTGAGAAAATTAAAAATGCAGATACCTCTCTAGGTCCTGAAATGAAATCAACAGGAGAAGTTCTAGGGGTAGCAAGAAAATTTTCTGATAGCTTGTTAAAAGCATTTATCGCAAGTGGTACAAACGTATCTAAGTCAGGAAATATTTTAATTACTGTTAGAGATAAAGACAAAATTGAAATGCTTCCAATTGCTCAAAAGTTTTATTTAAAAGGTTTTGGAATTTATGCAACAAGTGGAACTGCAAAATTCTTAGAAGATAACGGAATTCATGTAACTAAATTAGATAAGCTTTGGGAAGGACAAAATAGTATTATTGATTTGATTGAAAATGGAAAAATTAATTTTGTCATTAATACACCAACAAAAGGAAAACAAGCTAATCGAGACGGATTTAAGATTAGAAGGATGGCAACCGAATGCAAAATTCCATGTTTTACCTCTTTAGATACAGTTAATGCTTTGTATGAAGCAATTGAAGATGAAATTTCTGAAGAAGATTTGGAAATTGTAGATATTACTGAAATATAATTGGAATCAACAATGTATATAATTTTTAAATGAGATGAGGATATATTTTATCAAGAGAAATCCAAAAATGATACTAAATATTCAGATACTTTGCGTCGGTCGACATCCTCTAGCGTTATTGTATGCTGGAAGTCTCCATTCCTTAAGTATCTTCATATTTGTATCATTTTTGGATTTTCGTTTAGAAAAATGTAGCCCATAGCGTCCGAAATCGAACTTTAAAAATTGATATACATTGTTAATTCCTTTAATTGTCAGTATAAAAATCTCCCAATTCTCAAAAATATATAAAAAAGATTTGGAGGTGTAAATATGAAATTTTTAAATGGTGTTATGATTGGAAGCTTGATTACTGCAGGAGCAATGATGATTTATTCTGAGACAGTAGATGAAAATAAAAAGAGAATGGTAAAAAAAGGAAAACAGTTTGCCAGAAAAATTGGATTATCATAAAATAAAAATGAGGGAAAAGTGGTACGTCCCATTTTCCCTCTGAAAACCCTAGAATTATGTTGACAAATCGGCGGATTTATGATAATCTTATAGAAATTTGAGAGCATGGAGCACAAGTTTTAAGAGTGCTCCTAATCATTTTATTTAAAGGAGGTTTTGACGAATATGAACGAAACAAAGAAATTTTATATTACCACGCCTATTTATTATCCAAGTGGTAAGTTTCATATTGGTACAGCTTATTGTGAAGTCCTAACAGACTGTATCAAAAGATATAAGAAATTAAGAGGCTATGATGCGTACATGTTAACTGGACTTGATGAGCATGGTCAAAAAATCCAAACTGTAGCTGAAAAAAGAGGATTAACACCAAAAGAACATGTTGATGAAATGGCAGAAAAAGCATTAAATCTTTGGAAGTTAATGGATATTGATTATAATGACTTTATTAGAACAACAGAAACAAGACACGTAACTGCAGTTCAAAAGATTGTTGAAAAATATATTACAAATGGAGACATTTATAAAGGAAAATATACTGGTTGGTATTGTATGCCTTGTGAAAATTATTTTACAGAATTCCAATTAGTAGATGGGAAATGCCCTGACTGTGGTAGAGAAGTTAAGAAAATGGAAGAGGATGCTTATTTCTTTAAAATGAGCAAATATGAAGATTGGATTAAAGAGTTTTACGCAGAAAATCCAGAATTCATTGTTCCAGTTTCTAGAAAGAATGAAATTTTTAAAAACTTTATCGAACCTGGATTAGAAGACTTATGCATTAGTAGATGTACATTTGATTGGGGAATTCCAATGCCAAATGATCCAAAGCACGTTTTATATGTTTGGCTAGATGCTTTAGCTAACTACATAACGGCATTAGGATATATGTCAGATGACAAAACTTTATTTAATAAGTATTGGCCAGCAGATTTACATGTTGTTGGAAAAGAAATTATTAGATTCCACGGAATTTATTGGCCAATTTTCTTACATGCATTAGGATTAGAATTGCCTAAAAAGTTATATGCACATAGCTGGATTGTAATGAAAGATGGAAAAATGTCTAAATCTGTAGGAAATGTTATTTATCCAGAAGACTTAATTTCAAGATATGGATTAGATGCAACAAAATACTATTTGTTAAGATTAATGAGTTTTGCACAAGATTCTTTGTTCTTACCAGAAGATTTTGTAACAAGATTTAATGCAGATTTAGCAAACGACTTAGGAAACCTAGTTAATAGAACTGTTTCTATGATTAACAAGTATTTTGATGGAGAAATTCCAGTAGATATTAAAGAGAAAACAGAATTTGATGAAAGCTTAAATGATTTCTTCCAAGAGAAAGTAAAAGAAGTTGAGAACTATATGGATGAGTATCATGTGAGTGATGGAATCCAAAGTGTTTGGGCTTATATTGCTAGAACAAACAAATATATAGATGAAACTGCTCCTTGGACTTTAGCAAAATCAGAAGAATCAAGAGAACTTTTAAAAGATGTAATGTACAATTTAGCGGAATCTTTAAGAAAAATTGCAATTATGGTAAAACCTTATATAGCCAATACTTCTGAAAAAATCTTAGAACAATTAGGTCTAGAAACAGAAGTTGCTTGGGATGATTTATACAAAGAAAATGCCATTCCAGCTGGAACTAAAGTTGTAGAGAAAACGGAAATCTTATTTACAAGATTAGATAAAGACGAAGAAATTGAATACATCAAAAATGCAATGCACGGAAATAAATAGATAATTTATGTCACCTTATCTTAAAATATTTCATAGAATATATTAAGTTGAACATTAGGGACGTTCCTTAAAGTTCAAAAATGAACTTTGGGGACAGTCCTTGATGTTAAATATATTGAATTATTGAAGATTTTTTAAGAAAGGTGATTTTTTATGGAATTTGAAGAATTAGATAAAAAGATGGACATTGAAGTAGATGGCTTTGTAGAAAATGGAAAGCAATTTGATGTAGAGATAAAGGGAAATCGAGATAATAGAAATGTAATATTTGGCGTTATCAAAGATGAATATGGTGATCCAATAGAGGATGCAGTTGTAAAATTAATTGAAGTAGATAAAAAAATGGGAAAACAAGAAAGAAAACCAGTATCTCACACATTTACAGATGAAGAAGGAGAATTTGTATTTGGACCATTATGTCCAAATAGAAGTTATGAAATTCAATTTTGGGCAAATAGAGTAAAACATGTAAAAGTTTGTAAATCTTGTAAACCAAGAAAACAGAAATGCTTAAAAGGAGAAAAAATAGAACACTGTGAAGAGCGTCCTATGCCAAGAGAAGAAGTAAAAGAAGAATATTGTCCATTGTTGGGAGAATAGAAAATAGAAATTAGAGATTAGAAGTTGAAAAAAAGGAGGGAAAAGTGGTACGTCCCATTTTCCCCTCTTTCTTTTTCGTCTTGAGTACAGGCACTTACGAGCCATAGAAATCATATATTAGAGTAATATTGATTTTTAAGGAGGAGGTAGCTTGTTTTTTCCAGAACCTTTATCAAAAGAAGATGAAGCTGAATATATACAAAGGTTTAAAAATGGAGATGAAGAAGCAAAGAAAGTTTTAATAGAAAGAAATCTAAGATTAGTTGCACATGTTTGTAAAAAGTATTCCAATTCGAAAATAGATTCTGATGATTTAATTTCGATTGGGACCATTGGACTAATTAAAGGGATTAATAGTTTTAATCCAGATAAAAATATTAAAATTGCTACATATGCTGCTAAATGTATCGAAAACGAAGTTTTAATGTTTATGCGAAGTTCGAAAAAATTGAAATCAGAAGTTTATTTAAATGAGCCAATAGGTAAAGACAAAGATGATAATGTTGTTACACTACAAGAAGTATTAGAAAACGATGAGAGAAATATAGAAGAAACAATTGATTTAAAGTTTAAAGTAAAAGAGTTATATGCAAAAATACAAGATGTCTTAGATGAACGCGAACGAACCATTATTGTGATGAGATTTGGATTAGATGGAAACAAATCCAAAACTCAAAAAGAAATAGCAGATTTACTCAATATTAGTAGATCTTATGTTTCTAGAATTGAAACAAAAGCAATTAAGAAACTAGGCGAAAAGATTGAAGATTAAAAAGTGTGATTGACGATGATGGTAATATATGGTAAAATAAAATAGTTGCGTTTAATAAAATAGTAGAAAGAAGAGAAAAGAATGGAACAAGAAGAAAATATCTTAGGAACAGAAAAAATTGGAAAATTAATTCGAAAATTTTCAATACCAGCAATTATATCCTTAGTTGTTAACTCATTATACAATATTGTGGATCAAATTTTTATTGGTCGAGGTGTGGGTTATTTAGGAAATGGCGCTACTAATATTGTTTTCCCAATTGTAGTAATGAGTATGGCACTATCATTTATGATTGGAGATGGTAGTGGAAGTTATTTAAGCTTGAAATTAGGAGAGAAAAAGAAGAAAGAGGCAGAATTTGGGGTTGGAAATGGCATTTTATTTGGAATCATCGTTTCTGTCTTATATTGTATTATAGTATCTCTTTTCTTAAGTCCAATCTTAACAATGTTAGGATGTACAGATAATTTAAGAAGTTATGCGATAGATTATGGTAGAATCATCACAATTGGACTTGTTTTTGCAATGATAGGTTCTATTTTGAATACTTTAATTAGAGCAGATGGAAGCCCTAAATATGCAATGATAACAATGGTTTCTGGTGCAATTTTAAATACGATTCTAGATCCATTATTTATTTTTGCGTTTGGTTGGGGTGTAAAAGGTGCAGCAGTTGCAACTGTGATTGGACAATTTATCACATTTATTTTTAATGTGTTCTATATTAGAAAGTTTAAAACAATAAGTCTTACTAAAGAAAACTTAAAGTTGAAATGGAATATTATTAGAAAAATTTTAGCGCTTGGTGTTAGTAGTTTTATTACAGAAGTTAGTTTTGTTGTTATTATTGCAATTCAAAACAACTTACTTGGAAAATATGGTGAAAAGACAAAATTTGGGCCAGATATTCCAATTACAGTACTTGGAATTGTTATGAAAATTAATCAAATTTTAACTAGCATTATTATTGGTGTTTCTGCAGGAAGTCAACCAATTTGGGGTTATAACTATGGAGCTAGAAAATTTGATAGAGTAAAGAAAACGTTAAAAATCGTATTAGGAACAAGTTTAATTATCAGTACAACAGCTTTTATTTTGTTCCAAACAATACCAGATAAACTAATTTTAATATTTGGTAGTGGAAATGCTTTATATATTGAATTTGCATGTATTGCATTTAGAACATATTTAATGTTATGCATTGTGGGAGGAATTCAAATTCCAGCAGGAATCTTTTTCCAGTCAATAGGAAAGAGCAGAAAGAGTGCTATTCTATCATTATCTAGACAAATAGTATTCTTACTTCCTGCGATGTTTGTTTGTGGAAAATTTTGGGGCCTACAAGGAGTTCTATATTCAGGACCAATTGCAGATGGATCAGCACTTGTTTTAGCAACTTCCTTTTTGATTTATGAAATGAAACATTTGCAAGATCAAAACTTGAAAAACGAGGCGTTACCAGATGATACTAGTACTAATAATATTTTGGACAAAAAAATTGTTATCACAATTTCAAGAGAATATGGTTCAGGTGGAAGATATGTAGGCCGCTTGATTGCTGATAAACTAGGAATTAAATTTTATGATAAAGACTTCATTGAAAAATTGGCGGAGGAAACAGGTTTATCTGCTGAATTTATTGAAAACAATGAACAAAAAAGAAGTATTCTAGAAAATTGGAATAATTATTATTCAGAGGTGAATACTTCAGATGAATTATTTATTAAAGAATCTGAATTAATTAGGAAAATAGCCGAAGAAGATTCGTGCGTTATTATTGGAAGATGCTCAGATTTTATTCTAAAGGATAGAGAAAACACAATTAAGGTATTTATCTATAGTGATATGGAAGACAGAGTAAAAAGAGCTACAACATTTTATCATATGGATGAAAAGAAGGCTCGTAAAGAGATTCAAAGAATAGATAAAACCAGAGCTAATCACTATAAGTATTATGCAGATAGAGAATGGAAGAATCCATCTAACTATGATATTTGTATCAATAGTGATGTTGTTGGTGTTGAAAAAGCTGCGGATTTGATTTGTAAAATGGCAAAGGAAATGTAGTTAAAAGTACTTGTAATCAAAAAGACATATAAATGTAATAATTTATAAAACTGCTGCGGGAGTAAGTATATACGCACACTATAGTAACTGCTGATGCATTGAAAATATTTTAATCATTTGATACTATTTATATAAGTTAATTATTAAAGAATAGGAGGAATGTTCAAAAAGAAAATGAAAAAATTTTTTAAGCAAAAGAAAGGTATTACATTAATAGCTTTAGTAATCACAATAATTGTACTACTAATATTAGCAGGAGTATCTATAGCAATGATAACTGGTGAGAACGGAATATTAAAAAGAGCAGCAGAAGCAAAAGAAAAAAGTGAGAGATTAGAGATTATAGAAACAGCGCAAATAGATATTGCAGGAAAACAAATACAAAATGACGGAAGTTTATCAGAAGAAGAGTTAGTAGAGATTTTAACATCATCAGAGTATAATACAAAAGGAACATTATCAGATAATGGAGAAGAATCAGTATTAGACAAAATATTAACATCAAGTGATGGGCAAT
>JAFUWA010000043.1 GCA_017477355.1 Clostridia bacterium | reverse complement strand
GCATTCGTCTTGATGGTGTATCCTTTACCTATCAGGACCATCGCCCCAATTCTTCTTCGCGACAGATATTAAGTCACCTCACCTTCGATTTCCGCTCTAATGTTGAAAATACAAATTGTTTGGAATTTGGTAATTTGAAATTGGATTTAGGAACTGGTGAAATAAGTTCTCAAAATAAAAAGATGGCAATTAACGGAAAAGAGTTAGATTTGTTAGAAATGTTAATGATTAATAAAAGTCAAATTGTAACAAGAGAACTTTTGACAGATAAAATTTGGGGATATGATAGTAATGCAGAATACAATACAATTGAAGTTTATATATCTTTCTTAAGAAAGAAATTAAAGCTTTTAAATTCTAATGTAAAAATAAAAACAGTTAGAGGAATTGGTTATAAAGTGGAGGTAGAAAATGATTCATAAGTTAAGGAAAAAAGTATTCTATGCAATTTTTATTACATTATCTATATTGATTATTGGAGCAATTGGCATATTTGCTTTTATTAATTATAGAAATATTAATTTCTTTGGTGATAGAGCTTTTATGGAAAAACCAGAAGAGGATATTCCGCCAGAAGAAAGTGAAGAAAGGCCTAAGCCACCTGAGATGGATGAAGAAGTAGAAGAAGTAAGACAAAAATTTCAACAATATGCTCGAGACAGAACTAGAACACTAGTTATTGTCGCGCTTTCAGGTTCATGTATTGGATTGCTTGTTTCTTATATTATTTCAAAAAAAGTTTCTAATTGGATTGTAAGTCCAGTAGAAGAAACGTTTTCAAAACAAGTTCAATTCATTTCTGATGCATCTCATGAGTTAAAAACGCCACTTGCTGTAATTGAAGCGAATAGTGATGTTTTAGAAAATGAAATAGGTGACAACAAATGGTTAAAATACATTCAAAATGAAACACAAAATATGGATAAATTAATTAATGAATTATTACTATTAGCAAAAATGGAAAATGTAGAAAGTATCAAAGAATATGAATTGTTTGATTTATCTCAAGAAGCAGAAATGGCTGCAAGTGTATTTGAAAGTATGGCTTTTGAAAAAGGAGTTAAAATCAAAACAGATATCCAAGAGAAAATTCAATTTAATGGAAATAGCCAGGACTTAGGACATGTATTTTCTGTTTTAATTGATAATGCAATTAAGCATTCCAAAGAAAATAAAGAGGTTACTGTTAGTTTAAAAAGAGAAAAAGATAAAATTGTTTTAAAAGTTTCAAATTATGGAGAAGAAATTCCGAGAGAGGAAAGAGATAAGATATTTGAAAGATTTTATCGAGTTGACAAATCTAGAAATAGAAATGAAAAAAGATATGGATTAGGATTAGCGATTGCTAAATCAATTGTTTTTAAATACAAAGGTGAAATTTCAGTAGACTGTAAAGATGGAATGACGATATTTAAAGTAGTAATTTAATGAAAAATAAATGAGGGCTCTGACCGGTTTGGCAGGACCCTCATCGTGATTTCATAGATAGAGTGTATAGAAATAACTTCCTTTGTCAACGAAGCCATGTTCTGTGAACCATCTGACAACAGATTTTGTTGATGGCAGGCATACGTCGAACTCTCGCGTCCTTTTATGGTTTATTTTAAAGAACTTGAGAAAGCTATCCCATATGTCCTCTTTCAGGTATTGATACTCATGATCGAGACACCATTCTGCGAACTTGTAGCGTTTGCCATTGATGCTAAAGAACTGGAATGCACCAATTATAATTTCATCGAGTTCAACAAGAACAATGTTCTTCTCAGAAGTATCGTACGTGAATTCGTCTTCTTTATACCGGATGGAATCCCAGTCAAATCCTTCAAAATAGCGTTCAGCTTGTTTGCGCTCTTCTTCTGAAATTGGCTCTTTTGGGGGATCCCAGATATAAAGTTGACTGGTATCTATCGCTTCGTGCAACCGCACGAAAGCTTCGAAATCACTTTGACTATTGATTGCTGTTCTCAGCTTCAGCACAGTTGTCACCTCCAATGTTGCTTTATAGTCTACATAATTATAGCATGAAAAAGGCCAAGAATCAAATTTTGTCACATTTCGCATTTCAAAAATTTGTATAAATTTTCAAATTTTTCTCATAATATAATTAAGAAATGATTTTTAAGTGAGGAATGTATGAAAGACTTAATAAAGATTCGGATTAATAATGTTTTTGATTGCAATGATAGTGCGGTTTTCTGCTTTCGAAATTTTGGCCAATGATTAATGGAAATAGTAGCTCTATTCAAGAGGAAGCGGTTAGAACAGATTCTAATATTATTACAGTTAATAATGTGGAAGGGCAAACCAGAAATACGATTATTATGCAAACCGCTTCTATTGAAGAAAAGGTTTTACCAACTACAAAATTATATTTAGAAAAAAAGTATCAGGATTGTAAACATACAGTAAAGACAGAAGTGGAACTTCCTGTAGAAATGGTTAATATGACAAAAGAAGAGATGGAAGAAAACTATCCTGATTGGACAATAAAAGAATTTTCAAAAGATGAGATTGTTTTATATCGATTAGCAAATGGCCTTTGTAATGAGCATTTTGTGATTAGTGATGAGAATGGGGTTGTTGTTGTTTATCGATTAGATGAAGATTACAATAAAAGTTTGTATGAGAAGACGGATATTTATACAGAATATTTGCCATCGCAAGATATTAATCGTTTGAAAGAAGGAATTTATGTTTATACAGTATCAGATTTGAATTCTGAACTGGAGAATTTGGAGTAAATAAAGATTCATCCTTTGCGGGATGAATCTTTATTTTTTGCTGTATCTGTATTGCTAAAAAAAGCAAAATATTATATAATATATACCAAATTTATAAAAGGAAGATTGAAATGAACAAAAAATGGGAGCTTTTTTCTGTAGAAAATGAAGCAGTAGAAAATTTGAAAAGTAAATATCATATTTCTGAGTTATTAGCAACTTGTTTGGTAAATCGTGGAATTGTGAGTGATGATGAAATAAGAATGTTTCTAGAACCTACTCGAAGTGATTTTCATAATCCGTTTTTAATGCCAGATATGGAACCAGCTGTTAAGAGAATTCTAAAAGCAATGGACAACCAAGAAAGAGTAATTATTTATGGCGATTATGATGTTGATGGAATTACTAGTACAATGGTATTAAAAAAATTCTTTTCAGAGCATGGATTAGAAGTCGGTTATAAAATACCAAATCGCCTTAACGAAGGATATGGATTAAATAAAGAAGCGGTTAAAAAGATTGCTGATGATGGATATCAATTAATTATTACTGTTGATTGCGGAATTTCTGGAATTGAAGAAATTCAGTATGCTTATGAATTAGGAATGGAAGTGATTGTAACAGATCATCATGAGCCGCAAGAACAACTTCCAGATTGCGTAGCAGTAATTGATTGTAAAAGGAAAGATAATGAATATCCTTGTAAAGTACTAGCTGGTTGTGGTGTTGTTTTAAAATTGATTCAAGCAATTTCCAAAAGAAAAGGATATAAAGATGAAGATTATTTAAAATTTTTGGATATTGTTTGTGTTGGAACAATTTCAGATATTGTTCCATTGATAGATGAAAATAGAGTGATTGCAAAACTTGGATTAATGTTAGTAAATAAAACAAGAAATCCAGGGCTAGCTTGCTTAATTAACTCTATAGGATTTAAAGAAATTAATTCTGGTACAGTTTCTTTCGGATTAGCTCCTAGAATTAACGCTTGCCGGAAGAATGGGATTTGAAGAAGAAGCTTTAAAACTATTTTTAACAGACAATTTAGAAAAAGCAAAAGAAATTACAGAAAAATTAAATGATTTTAATAAACAAAGACAAGAAATTGAGAAGAAAATTTTTGAAGATGCAGTCAAACAAATTGAAGAAAATCATATGGAAAAAGATCCAGTAATTGTGGTTGGAGGAGAAGGGTGGCATCATGGTGTTATTGGAATTGTTTCCTCTAAAATCACAGATTTGTATTATAAACCAAGCGTATTAGTTTGCTTTGAGGGAGAAACAGCAAAAGGTTCAGGAAGAAGTATACCAGGCTTTGATTTACATAATGCACTTTGTGAGTCTAGTGAATATTTGAGTAAATTTGGTGGACATGAAATGGCAATTGGATTGAGCTTAGAAAGGAAAAATTTCGGCGCTTTTAGAACAAAATTATTAGAGATTGCTAGTCAGTCTAATCTTGAAGAGTTTGCTCCTGTTTTAATGATTGATAAAGAATTACAAGCTTCTGATTTATTGGAAGAGAATATTAATTCTTTACAGAAATTAGAACCTTTTGGAGAATCTAATAAAACACCAGTATTTTTATATAAAAATTTAAAAATAGATTCTATCAGAAGTTTGTCAGAAGGAAAACATTTAAAATTAACCTTAAAAGATGATGTCGGAAATGTCATTGTATCAGCAATTGGTTTTAATATGGGAAATCTAGCGGAAGATTATCGATTGTTTGATAAAGTTGATGTTGTAGGTACATTAGAAATAAATGAATTTAATGGAAAAAAAGATATCCAAATTAATATGAAAGATCTTAGAAAAAGTATTTAAGCAGAAAGGATAACGATTATGCAAGAGAAAAAAGATGTAACAATTGAAGATATTATTAAACTTCAGAAACAAAACTATTCCAAATCCGATTCAAAGCTAATTAAAAGAGCTTATGATTTTGCTATGAAATATCATGGTGATCAGAGAAGAAAATCTGGAGAGCTTTATATTGTCCATCCAATTAATGTTGCTTATATTTTATCAACATTGGAACTTGATGATGAGTCAATTTGTGCAGCTCTTTTGCATGATGTTGTTGAAGATACACCTGCTACAAATGAAGACTTAATTAATGAATTTGGTGAAGCAATTGCAGCTATGGTAGCTGGAGTTACAAAATTGGGTAAAATTCAATATACAACAGTTGAAGAAGAACAAGTTGAAAACTATAGAAAAATGTTTTTAGCAATGGGTAAAGACATTAGAGTTATTTTAATTAAATTAGCTGATAGACTTCATAATATGCGAACTTTGAAATTCTTGAGCAGAGAAAGACAAATTGCAAATGCACAAGAAACAATGGATATTTATGCACCACTTGCTAATCGTTTAGGTATCTATTCTTTAAAATGGGAACTAGAAGACTTATCATTTAAGTATTTATATCCAGATGAATATAGAGAGATTGTAACAGGTCTTGATAAAAAGAGAGAAGAAAGATTAAATTTCTTAGATACAATTAAAGATGATTTAATAAAAGCTCTTGGTAAGGAAAAAATTAAAGCAGAAGTAACAGGAAGGGCAAAACACTTATACAGTATTTATCGTAAGATGCAAAGAGATAATAAAACCTTAGACCAAATTTATGATTTGTTTGCATTAAGAATTCTTGTCAATTCAGTAAAAGATTGTTATGCTGCTCTTGGTGTTGTTCATGAGATGTATATTCCAATGCCGGGAAGATTCAAAGATTATATTGCGGTTCCTAAAAAGAATTTATATCAATCAATTCATACAACTGTCTTAGGAACGAAAGGAACTCCTTTTGAAGTTCAAATTCGTACATGGGACATGCATAGAACAGCTGAATTTGGTATCGCAGCTCACTGGGCTTATAAGGAAGCAAGTAATAAAGGAACGAAAAAAGCGGTTGTTGTAAAAGAAGATAAACTAGCTTGGCTTCGTGAAACTTTAGAATGGCAAAAAAATACAGAAAATCCAAACGAGTTTTTAAATACACTAAAAACAGAACTTTATGATGAAGAGGTTTTTGTGTTTACACCAAAGGGACAAATAAAAACATTGCCTAGAAATGCAACACCAATTGATTTTGCTTATATGATTCACGAGCAAATTGGACATAAAATGGTTGGTTGCAAAATTAATAGCAAAATAATGCCAATTATAACGCCATTACATAATGGAGATATTGTTGAGATTTTAACATCTGATCAATCAAAAGGTCCAAGTCGTGATTGGTTAAAGTTTGTTAAAAGTTCTGCTGCTAGAAATAGAATTAATCAATGGTACAAAAAAGCAGAACGTGGTGAGAATATTGAAAAAGGTAAAGATATTTTAGAGAAAGAAGCGAAAAAACTTCCTGTTCGTTCATCAGAGTTATTAAGTAATCAAGAGTGGATGAAATTTGTTTTAGAAAAATATCATTTTGCAAGCCTTGATGATATGTATGCAAGTATCGGATTCGGTGGAATTTCAGCAGGAAAAGTTTTAGCGAGACTTTTGGAAAAATATAATGATGAGCATGAAGATGAGCATTATGAACAAAAGATTGAAGAATTAGCTTTTGCAAAGCCAACACATAAACCATCTAAGTCAGGGGTGGTTGTAAAAGGAATAGATAATTGTTTAGTAAAACTTTCAAAATGCTGTAATCCACTTCCAGGTGATAATATTATTGGATATATTACAAAGGGAAGAGGGGTTTCAGTCCATTGTACAAATTGCCCAAATATCAATGAATTGCTAGAAGATAAAGAAAGAATTATTGATGTTTACTGGTATGATGATGTAAAAGGATCTTTTGTTGCAGATATTGAAATTTTTGCAACTGATAGAAGAGGTCTTTTAAAAGATATTTTAAAACAAGTAGAAAATTATAAAGGAAATATTGTTGGCGTAAATACAAGAACAACAAGAGAAAAAATTGCAATTATTAATTTATCAATTCAAATTGAAAATATTGATGAATTAAACAAATTAACAAATGCAATCAGTCGTGTTGAAAGTGTGTATGAAGTTCAACGAAAGAGAGGATAAACAATGGGGACGTTCCTTAAAGGTTAAGATAATTAACATTAGGGACACTCCTTGTTACAGTAAGAGGAGGAATAAAAAATGAATATAATTCAACGTCCTAAAGGAACGAAAGATTTGCTTCCTGAGGATACTTATAAATTACAATATATTGAAAGAAAAGCAAGTAGATTACTTGAAAATTATGGATTTAAAGAAATAAGAGTTCCCGTTTTTGAACATACAGAATTATTTAATCGTGGTGTTGGAGAAACAACAGATGTTGTTCAAAAAGAAATGTATACATTTGAAGATAAAGGTGGACGTTCTATTACTTTGAGACCAGAAGGAACGGCTGGAGCTGTAAGAGCTTATCTAGAAAACGGTATGGCAAGTAGACCAACTCCAGTAAAATTATGGTATAATATGGCGATGTATCGTTATGAGAACGTGCAAAAAGGAAGACTAAGAGAATTCCACCAAATTGGATTAGAGCTTTTAGGATCAAGTTCTTATCTAGCTGATGTGGAAACCATTTTAATTGGAAAAAGAATTTTTAATACACTTGGTATTCAAAATATTAAAGTTAATTTAAATAGTATTGGATGTCCGAAGTGCAGAGGTGAATATCAAAAAGTTTTAAGAGAATTTATTGGAAAAAACTTAGATCAATACTGTGATGATTGCAAGAGTAGATTTGAAAAAAATCCAATGAGAATCTTAGATTGTAAGCAAGAAAAATGTAAGAAACTAAATGTTGGAGCACCTCAAATGTTAGATTATCTTTGTGAAGAATGTAAAGAACATTTTGAAAATGTAAAATCAACTTTAAAAGCTCAAAATGTTAATTTTGATATTGATAGTGGAATTGTAAGAGGATTAGATTATTATACAAAAACAGTATTTGAATTTATTGACGAAAAGAGTGGGTTAACTGCTCTAGGTGGAGGAAGATATGATGGATTAGTAGAAGAAATTGGTGGAGTTCCTACACCAGCAGTTGGATTTGCAACAGGTGTTGAAAGGTTAATGGAAATGGTAGATGAAGCTATTGGAGAGAAAATCGAAGATAGAAAACCAGATTTATATTTGGTATCTTGTGGTAAAGAAGAAACCAAGAAAGTGGTAGAACTTGCTGAAAGTTTAAGAGATAAAGACATTTTTGTAGAAAGGGATTTATTAGAAAGAAGTTTTAAATCTCAAATGAAATATGCAGATAAAATAGAAGCTAAAAATCTTGTTGTTATTGGTGAAGATGAGCTAAAAAGCAGAATTGTAAAAGTAAAGAAAATGACAACAGGAGAAGAATTTGAAACAAAATTAGATGTAGAAGAAATTTATAAAATCATAAAAGCTATATAAAAAATTTCAATCGCTATGTAGGATTAACATCCTTCGAGCGATTGAATTTTTTACCTTTTATAAATTATTTTGAAGCATCTTGCCATCTTAATATTTTAATATCTTTATATTTTCCTAATATTTCCATATATTTTGTATATTCATCTTCCCAAAGGGCATTTGGTACTTTGTCAAAAGCATCGAAAACAGCCTCTGCTTCATGTAAGAAAATAACTTGTTGTTGTGGAGAAAGTTTTTCATACTTTTCAGAAAACGCATATAATTTATCTAAAGTATCATTGGCTTTGATAAAAGTCCAAAAATCTTTTACATTCATTCCAGCAGATTTAATCTGGTAAACGGCGATAACAAATAATAGTAAAATTAAAGTTCCTAAAATTAAAAATATTGCTAAAAATTCCAAATTTTTTTCCTCAAATCTTTCTTTCGTTAATTCGAAAAAATTATATCATATTGATTTTTTAAATTCAACAGTTCTTTTGAATAAATATGTAACATTTGTATTACGCAAAACGCCGCTCCCGAAAAGTAGGAACGACGCTCTGCGTAATACAACGTTTAATAAAATTTTGTTGCTGTGGAAAGGTTTTACTGATGAGTCACTCTTGCGACAGGCTGGATGAACTTGATTGCAGTCACCATTCCTTTCTTGTCGGTTACCATCTCGGTGAGGATATCCTCCTGGAGCTGACCTTCATCCTTGAGTCTAAAAATGGCTCTCTCAGCGACATCCTTGGTATAATAGCCGTGGAGTTCGATGAGATTCGCATAGCCGGCGGGAAGACGGTACATGTTGCGCTTGATAATCAGCGGCTCCAAACCGGTAGGGACGGGATTGCCTTTCTTGTCAAACATGATTTCAAGGTTCAATGCCAACTCGAAGCTGGAGTAAATATAATTCACCTGAACCATATCAATCTTGTCCGATGCCTGCGTGCTGCTGTTTGTGCTCCGAAGAGCTGCATTACCCATTGTTGCGTTCATGCTCATTGTCCTTTCTGTGTTTAAAGTCCATAGACTATATGTTTCAAAAAGCCTCGTTTGAGAGCTTCCGATACATTTAATTATACTATGTTTCAAGAATGTTGTCAAAATTAAGAAATTTTATTGACAATAAAATTGAATAAATGATAATATATCCATAGAAATTTTTAATCACAAATTTTTAAAAGAAAGGGAATTAAAAATGAAGTATCAAAGAATTTTATTAAAAGTAAGTGGTGGAGCTTTATCTGGGAAAAATGATTTTGGTTTTGATAAAGAGGCACTAGACAGAATTACAGATGAAATTATTAAAGCAAGTAATGCAGGAGTGGAAGTAGCAGTTTTAATCGGCGGAGGAAACATCTTTAGAGGAAGAACGGCAGAAGATTGGAATATAGAAAGAGCTGAAGCTGATAATATTGGAATGATGGCGACAGTAATTAATAGTTTAATTCTAAGAGGTGCGTTAGTTTCAAAAGGAGCTCATGATTTAAGAGTTATGTCTGCAGTTCCAATGAATACAGTAGCTGAACCATATATTCGATTACGTGCAGTACATCATTTAGATAAGGGAAAGATTGTTGTATTTGGAGGTGGAATTGGTCAACCATACGTAACAACAGATTATGCATCTTTACAGCGAGCTTTAGAGATTAGAGCAGATGTTGTTTTAATGGCAAAACAAGGAACAGATGGCGTTTATACAGATAATCCAAATACAAATCCAGATGCGAAAAGATACAAAACATTGTCTTATGATGAAGCAATTAATAAGAATTTAAAAGTTGTAGATCAATCTGCTTTTATTTTAGCTAAAGATTATGATATGCCGATGTATATCTTTGATTTTAATCAAAAGGATTCCATTTTAGATATTTGTGAAGGAAAAAATGTTGGAACATTTGTTGGAAAAGATTGTGAAACAGAAATGTATGAATAATCAAAAAGGATAAAAGTTTTTAAGCTTTTATCCTTTATTATTACTTATTTATTTTTCTTGCTTTTTTGTGTTTCATTTTTTACTTTTACAAATAAATCATTAGGTGTACATTCTAATGCATCACATAATTTCTCAAGATTTTCATATCTAATAGAAATTGTTCTATTTTTGATAAGATTATCAAAGTTTGTATATGTAAGATTGGTTTGTTTCCATAACCAATATTTTGTTTTGCCTTTTTCTTTCAATAAACGTTCTACATCAATTTTTAACATGTTTTTTCTCCTTTCCTAATATATTTATTACAGAATATATTATATAAGATATATTTAATTAATACAACTCACGTACGCAGGAGATATTAACTTTGATAAGTATACCATAAATTGCTAATATAATCAAATATAAACTGTTTTTATTGAAAAAATGACAATTTTGTAGTATGATAACAAAAAAATAATTTAAAGGATGTTGAAATGTATACTTTTAAAGATATTGACGAGAATGAATATGAACTAGAACGTAATCCAGAAATTAAGAGTAGCAAGAATTTATGGAAATATGTTAGAAAAAATCCCATTAATACAACCCAGAAAAATAACAGGAATGAGTTTGTTTATAAAAATAATTTTTTCGGCGAGGATATTTATTTTGGAGAAGTAATAGGATCGATTATTGCAAAAGCTACAATTAAAAATGGTTGTGATGCTGAATTAGTTAGAAAACCAAGACATTTTAAAGGGATTATGGATAATGGTGTAGCTAGTTATTATTATTTTGCAGAGGGTGACAGGCCAATTACTTCATTTTATGTGATGCAACAATATTATCAAAATGAGAGCAGAAAAATGTGTGCTTTACCAAGAATCGATGATGTGATTAAGGCATTAAGACTATTTTTATATCAAAATCATAGGCCAGAGTCAGAGCAACAACATATAAAGCAACAATACATTGATATGGTACTATTAGATTGTAGATTAGGAAATCACGATAGAGTATTAGAGAACTGGATGGTATATGAAGATGGTAAAACACATGAAATTCAGATATATCCTATGTTTGACAATGAATCTGTACTTGGATTTGATAGGCCAACTATTGGAGCTACTCCAGAAGGAATCATCGAGTATTGCGAGAATTTAAGAATGTCACATATTGCTCCGAGTGACGAGACAAGAGAATGTTCGAAAATGGAAGATATTATAAAATATTTATGGATACATCATCCAGAAGAAACACAAGTTGCTTTAAGAAAAATCAATCTTTTCTCATTAGAAGATTTGTCAAAAATTTTAGGAGAATTTCCAGATTTGTTAGAAGAAAGAAAAAAATTAGTAAAACAAATATTTATTACACGAGGATTGTTATTGAAAAGATATATCGAAGAAGCTAAAAAAGAACAAGCACAAGTAAACTTAATGAAGATAAAAGAAAACGATTAACATAATTTTTGGAATTGAATACTATATATTATAAATAAAAAGTATAAAATTTTAGTTTTATGCTTTTTATTTTGGAATTGAGGTGTTCGAAATGGAAAATAATATGTTTCATGATTGTGAGTGCGATTTTGAAAAACCAAAGAAAAAATGTAGAAATTGTGGAGAATATATTCTTGGAATTTTAGTTGTTGCATTAGCGGTTGTACTTGGTTTAATAATAGGAGCAAATGTTGCAACTGCTTTATTAGAGGCTTTAAGTGCTTTAATTATTTTTGCAATTATGCTTGGAATATTAATTTTGATAAGAATTGTTAGTTTGTTTTGTAGAAATAGATAAAATAAATTAGCATGTGAGTAAGCCTTTTTAGTGTTGTAAAATTAAGGTAAAAAAATAGGTGTATTATGAAAAAATCCGCTCTTTAGGGAGTGGATTTTTCTTTATTTCTATTGACAAATAGCCCTTACTATAATATAATGTTACCCGTGGTTAACATTCTGGCAAAAGTAAGAAAACTACCACAATTATCAATTTCAAAATAAAGGAGATTAATCGTGATTTCAAAGGCATTAGAAGAATACTTGAAAACAATGTATGTTTTACAAAAGCAAAATGGAAATATTCGTGTAACAGATATTGCAGAAAAGATGAATTGTAGTAAACCTAGTGTAAATAAAGCAATTAATAATTTGAAAGCAGAAAATTTAGTTAACTATGAGTCTTATGGAACAATTGAATTGACAGAAGAAGGGAGTCATCTTGCTCGTAAGATTTTAGAAAAATATGATATTGTTT
>JAFUWA010000026.1 GCA_017477355.1 Clostridia bacterium | reverse complement strand
TACTTACACAGAAGTTGGCGAGTACACTTATACAATTAGTGAACAAGAATCTTCAAATGAAGGTGTAACAATCGACGAAACAGTATACAGTGTAACAGTGACAGTAACAGATGACTTAGAAGGCCACTTAGTTGCAGAAATTAGTGGAATCGAAGCAGATGGAACAGGAGCAAACTTTGTAAACGAATATGAAGCAGCAGATGTAGATGTTCAATTTAGTGGAAGCAAAACATTAGATGGTAAAGATTTATTAGATAGCGAATTCACATTCGACTTAAAAGATGCAGACGGAAATGTATTACAAAGTAAAACAAACGATGCCAAAGGAACAATTATATTCGATACAATTACTTACACAGAAGTTGGAGAGTATACTTATACAATTTCAGAAGAAGCATCAAGCAATAAAGGCGTAACAATCGACGAAACAGTATACAATGTAACAGTAACCGTAACAGATGATCTAGAAGGACATTTAGTAGCAGAAATAACTGGACTAAATGAAGATGGAACAGGTGCTAATTTCACAAACTTCTATCATGCAACAGGAACAACTGAAGAATTTAAAGTAAGTAAGGTGTTAGAAGGAAAAGAATTAGTAGAAGGACAATTTGAATTTGTTCTATTAGATACAGATGGAAATGAAATCGGAAGAGTTTCAAATGATGCAAAAGGAGCAGTAACATTTGACGGAATTTCATATGATGAGACAGATGCTGGAAAGACATACTCATATACAATTACAGAAATAAATGCTGGTGAGGCTGGATATACATACGATGACATGGCAGTAGAAGTAACAGTAGAAGTAGTAGACAACGGTGATGGAACATTAAGTACAACTGTAACTTATAGCGATGATAAAGAATTTAATAATGTATATGAAACTGTTGAAATTAATGTTCAAAAAGTTTGGGATGATAACGATGATCAAGATGCTATAAGACCTGACAGTATCGAAGTAGTATTATATGCAAATGGAGAGCAATTAGAAACTGCTACTCTTAATGAAGAAAACAGCTGGAGTTATATTTGGAAGGATTTAGTAAAACATTCAGGTGGAGAAGATAAGGCAATTATCGATTATACAATTGAAGAAGTTAAAGTAGATAACTACGACTCTTCAATGGAAGCTACTTCAGACAAAGATGGAAATATAGAAATTGTAATTACCAATACTCACAAAGTGGAAACAACTGATATTAAAGTTGTTAAGATTTGGGATGATAGTGATAATGAATATGAAAAACGTCCAGATTCTGTAAAAGTACAATTATATGCTAACGACAAGGCTATTGGAGATGTCATAGTACTTGATGAAACAGCAAATTGGGCTTATACTTGGACAGATCTAGATAAGAATAAAGCAGGAGAAGAAATCAAATATACAGTAAAAGAAATTGATGTTTCAGATAGTTATATTGATTTATATTCTGTTGGTAAAGACGGCACACTTATTGTAACAAATCAATTAGTTGGTGAAGGTGGATGGGAAGATGAAGAACCAGAACCACCATATACTGGTGAGAATCCAAACACAGGTGCAAATCTATTTGATAGTATTGAATTATATATTGCATTAATCTTTGGAACAATTGTAGTTGCAGCTGTAGTAACCAAAAGAACACTTAGAAAATAACGCATTTAAAAAGAACACTTAAAACTGAAAAATTAAGATAAGTAAAAGAAGGGAATCTATTTTTAACTATTATTAAAATAGGTTCCTTTCGTTTTTTACAACGCCTGTATTGACAATTATGTCAATTCGAGATATAATATTATAGTTAAAAATTGAACGGACTAAAAAATGGAATAAAGTAAGAAAGAGGAAGAAAAATGAATAACGAGAAAATTAGAAATGTTGCAATTATTGCGCACGTTGATCATGGTAAAACTACTTTGGTAGATGCTATGTTAAAACAAAGCGGTATTTTTAGAAGTAATGAACAAGTACAAGAAAGAGTAATGGATTCTAATGACTTAGAGAAAGAAAGAGGAATTACAATTCTTTCTAAAAATACAGCAGTTCATTATGGAGATTATAAAATTAATATCGTAGATACCCCAGGCCATGCTGACTTCGGTGGAGAAGTAGAACGTGTTTTGAAAATGGTAGATGGTGTTGTTTTATTAGTAGATGCTTTTGAGGGTGCAATGCCACAAACTAGAGAAGTTTTAAAGAAGTCTTTAGCTTTAGGTTTAAAACCTATTGTTGTTATCAATAAAATTGATAGACCAGGAGCAAGACCAGAAAAAGTTGTTGATGAAGTTTTAGATTTATTTATTGAGTTAGATGCAGATGAAGAACAATTGGATTTCCCTGTTGTATATGCATCTGGTAAACAAGGAACTTCAACTTTGGATTTAGCTACTCCAGGAACTGATTTAAAACCGTTATTTGAAACAATTATCAATACAATCAGCGCACCAAACTGTGATTTAGATGGAACAGCTCAAATGTTAGTTTCTAATATTGAATATGATGATTATGTTGGAAGAATTGCAATTGGAAGAATTGAAAGAGGATATTTAGAGTTAAATATGCCAATTGCTATTTGTAAAGCTGATAAAACAGAAAATGCTAGAGTAACAAAACTTTATACTTATGAAGGATTAAAGAGAATTGAAGTTGAAAAAGCAGGCGCTGGAGATATTGTAGCATTATCTGGTGTTCCAAATATCAATATCGGAGATACAATTTGTGATTATAATAATCCTGAAAAAATTCCATTTGTTGATATTGACGAACCTACAGTTTCTATGACATTTAGCGTTAACAACGGACCATTTGCTGGACGTGAAGGTGAATTTGTAACATCTCGTCATTTAAGAGATAGATTATTTAAAGAATTAGAAAGAAACGTGTCTTTAAGAGTAAGAGAAACAGATAGTTCTGAAAGTTTTGAAGTTTGTGGTAGAGGTGAGCTTCACTTATCTATTCTAATTGAAACAATGAGAAGAGAAGGATATGAACTTTTAGTTTCAAGACCAAAAGTTATTTATAAAGAAATCAATGGAGAAAAATGTGAGCCAATTGAAAGATTAGTAGTAAATGTTCCAGATGATTGTATTGGTACTGTTATTGAAAAAATTGGAAATAGAAAAGGTGAAATGCTTAATATGGAACCAGCAGAAGTAGGCCATACAAAAATTGAATTTAAAATTCCAGCTAGAGGTTTGATTGGTTATAGAACAGAATTCTTAACTGATACAAAAGGAAATGGAATTATGAGCCATATGTTTGAAGGATATGAACCATTCAAAGGTGAGGTTATGGCAAGAACAAGAGGAACAATTGTTGCATTTGAACCTGGTAAGTCAATTACCTATGGATTATATAATGCGCAAGATAAAGGAGATTTATTTATTGGACCTGGTGTTGAAGTTTATGAAGGAATGATTGTGGGTCTTAACTCTAGAAATGAAGATTTAGCAATTAATGTTTGTAAAGAAAAGCACTTAACAAATACAAGAGCATCTGGATCAGATGACGCTCTTCGTTTAGTTCCACCAATTCAAATGAGCTTAGAAAAAGCAATTGAGTTTATTCAAGATGATGAATTAGTTGAAGTAACTCCAAAATCAATTAGATTAAGAAAGAAAATCTTAAATAACAAAGATAGAGAAAGAGCAGCAAGAAGCGCTAATAAATAAAAAATGGATGGGCACCCTTTGTTAGGGTGTCCATTTGATTTCCTCGTACTCGATAACCATTCCGAGAATGAGGGTGTTCATTACCAAAATCGCAACAATAACAGCCACAACGTTCGGCCACGTAACCTGAAAATATATCTGGATAGCACGGAAAATGGCTTGAGTGACAGCTGCAAAGATTCCGATATGCCCAAATACTTTCATTCTGGCAATACAGGAATCGTATTCAGACTGGTTGGCCTTGTGCTGAAGCATCCGGATGAAATTGAAGATGACGTTACCGATGGCGACTGCGATAGCGATGCTGTTCAGTAAGATTGACATAAAACTACCTCCCGGCTTTGTATTTGTTTTTGGTAACAATTTAATTATACCTTAAATTGAGGTGGATTGCAACTTTTAAAAGGAGAAGACTATGAATTTAGAAGTTTTAGAAGAAGTAAAGGAAAAAGCAATAGAGGATCATATTCCAATTATAATGGATGATACTTTAAATGTAATAAAAGAGTATTTAGAAGAAATGAAGCCAAATAGAATTTTAGAAATTGGAACTGCTGTTGGATATAGTAGTAGTCAGTTTGTTAGAATTGCTGGAGAACAAGTGGAGATTGATACAATTGAACTTGATGAAGGAAGAGCAAACCTAGCAATAAAGAACATTAAAAGAATTGGAATTGAGAAAAATATTCATGTAATGATTGGAAATGCTGTAGAGATTTTGCCGACTTTAACAGGTCCTTATGATGTCATTTTTATTGATGCTAATAAAGGAAAATATCCATTTTTTTTAGTAGAAGCACTACGTATGTCACATAAAGGAACAATTATTTTTGCTGATAATGTTTTATATAAAGGATATGTTTTAAGTGATTATAATAAACATAAACAAAGAACAGCAGTAAGACATTTGAGAGAATATATTGCAGAAGCAATTTCAAATGAAGCTTTTGATACACAAATTTCGACAGTTGGAGATGGATTGGCGATAAGCATTGTTAAGTAAAGGAAATAAGAGAAAAAGTATTGAAAAATATTGTCGTTTTTTGTATAATAAAATTTAGAGAAATAGATGTTTTTTCAGAGGAAGGAAAAAATGAAGCTAGGAATAAGAAGAATGAAAAATAGCGTGAGAAACGCTTGGGAAAAATGGAAAGAAATTGATAAAAAAGAGCTAATGACGAATATCTTTAGCTCTAGATATTTTGTACTTTTTATTTTTGTTGTAATATTATTAAAAACAATGGTATTTTCATTGGATACAGTATTTTATAAAAATGGTGGCATTTGGCCTTGGTATATTAGGCAAACAGCTAATTTTATCATTATTATGGTTGCACCAATGTTATTATTTAGAAGATCAAGATGGCGTTTTGCTTATGGTATGATATTGAATTTATTAGTTAGTATCCTACTATTTGCAGACGAACTTTATTATGAATATGCCTCTAACATTATTTCTGTTATGCAAGCCGGAAATATTCAATATAAAGATGAAATTATGGCAGCGATACCATCTCTTTTGAAATTTAGACAAATATGGTATTTTATTGATTTTCCAATTATTATCGGATTGTTAGTATCTAAGAAAGTAAAAGTAAATAAAGTAAAGAATTTTAAATTAAAACCAATTCTTATTATGAGTGGTGTAATTGTAATTTTATGCTCTTATTATCGTTTTATTCCAGAGTCATTAGAACTTGTTACAGGGTTTATTTATAATAAAAAGAATTCTGTTAGATATGGAACAATTTATGGATTTCATTATGTAGATGTGAAAAATGCAATTACACACAATGATAATGTGAAATATGAAACTTTCGATAGTATGATTAAAGAATATAATAAATTCAAGGAAAAACAAAGAGAAGAGAATCCAGAGAAGATAGAATATAACGGAATTGCAGAAGGAAAAAATGTTATTATTTTACAGTTAGAATCTGTTCAAGATTTTGTGACAAACGCAACAATTAATGGAAAATATATTACACCAAATTTAAACCAATTTTTAGCAGAAAATATTAGAGTTGATAATATGCATGCAACAAGTTATACAACTACTGCAGATTCAGAACATAGCGTTATTACATCTCTTTATCCATTAGAGAATGGAGAGGCTTTTGCAAAATATTATGGAAATACATATGATAATCTTTTCCAATTATTTAAAGATAAAGGCTATTATACCATGTATGCGCATGGAAACTATTCTTATTTCTGGAATAGAGCAAATGTAACAGCAAAACTTCCAATTGACAAAAAGACATTTTTGGAAGATTTTGATGATACATCAGAATTGATTAGAACTTATTTGTCAGATGAACTTTTATATAAGCAAACAGTAGAACTATTTGAAAAAGCAATTGAAGAGAATGATGGACCAGTAGTTTATGATATTGTTGCTGCTTCAAGCCATAAGCCATTTGAACTTGCTGGTATTAAAGATAAATACAAAAAAGTAAATATTGATGTAGGAGATTTAGCAGGTACAGAACTTGGAAACTATTTAGAAGCAGTTAATTATGCAGATTATGCATTTGGAATTTTTATTGATTTACTAAAAGAAAAAGGATTATATGAAGATACTGTTATTATCGTATTTGGTGACCATTATGGAATGCAAATGTATGACGAAAATCTAATTGAGTTCTTAGGATATAACAAAAATGACTATAATGATGCCAGAATGCAATTTGAGTTTACAAATGTATTAGCAGGAATGAGAGTACCTGGTTTGAAAAATATGGTATTAACAGAACCAATTAGTAAAAGTGATATTAAACCAACACTTGCTCAAATTTGTAGTTTAGAGGATACTTTTTCGATAGGAATTAGCATGTTTGACAGAAGTTCTTATGCTGCAGTCAATAATGGAAAAGTGATTACAGACAAATACTTTTATGATGGCACAGGATGGTTCAAATTGTCAGATGGTTCTAAATTGGATTTAAATTCTCTTTCAGAAACGGAAAAAGAAAAATTACAAAGCTATCAAAAAGAAGCAATTTATGAAATTGATATTTCTAATTCTGTTGTCATCAAGAATTTACTTCAAAAGCATTTGACGAAATTGAGAGAAGCAAATCAGGAAGAAATAGCTGAAGAAGAAAGTACAATAGAACAAGAAGAAATAATAGAAAATGAGATAAATGTAGCAGAGGATTAAAACTCTGTGCAAGGAGTAAAAATGAAAAAAGAAAAATTAAAAAAATGGATAGCAATTTTACTAATTATATTATTTACTTTTTCGGTAGTCCCTAAAACATTTCAAAATGATACATTTTATATCATTGAACTTGGAAACCAAATTCAAAAAACAGGAGTAGATTGGCAAGATCATTATTCTATCCATAGTAATTTAGAATATAGATATCCACATTGGGCTTTTGATGTCATTAACTCTTGGATTTATCATGCATTTGGCTTTGCGGGAACATATGTATTTACTCAAGTTTTAGCTTCCATTTTTATTTTGCTAGTTTTTTGGAACATGTTACGAAAAGAGGTTAATTTTAATTTAGCCTTTTTTAGTACATTAATAGTTGCTTATTTAATGAAAGCTACTTTCTACGCAAGAGGACAGGTTTTATCATTTTCTTTATTTTTATTAGAGTATATGATTCTTGAAAATTTTGTAGAAAGGCCAACTTTCTTTAAGAGTTTAGCATTGTTTGCTCTTTCTTTTATTATGGCAAATGTCCATAGCACAGCTTGGATTATGATGCTAGTATTATTACTTCCATTTATTGGTGAACAAATTGTATATGCTTTTAGTTTAGTAGGAATCAATAATAGATTACTAAGAAAGTATAAAAGAGAATATCAAAAAGCAAAAGATAATGGTGGTTCTAAAGAAAACTTAGAAAAATTAGAAGAGAAAATAAAACATCAGGAAGAATTTAAAGTAAAATATGTAGAAGAAGAGAAAGATAGAAACCATAAGATTATAATTCAAAGCAAACCAAATATTAAATATTTATGGGTTGCATTTGTTGTCTTAGTGGTCGCGTCTTTATGTACACCATTAAAACTTACACCAATTTTATATGTTTTAAAAACAAGCTTAGGAAATAGTATGCATTATATTAATGAGCATTTACCAGTTATTCCAGCAAATAGCATAGAATTCTTGGTGTATACGATTGTGATTGTAGCAATCTTAGGATTTACCAATTCAAAATTGAAATTGTATGATGCATTTTTAGTTTTAGGGTTATATTTGATGGCAATTTCAGGAAGAAGAAATGTTTATCTTTTAATAGGATTAACAGCTGGAATTGTTGTAAAAATGATTGATGACTTTATCAAAATCAATACGCAAAAGGAAAATCCTAAAGGTGAAAAATTTTTACTAATTGTTATTTGTATTGCTTCTATTATAGGAAGTTTGTATTTCTTTATTCAAAAAATAGATGATACTTATATTGATGAAAGAGTTTATCCTGTAAAAGCAGCAAAATATATCAAAACACATTCAGAATTTGAGAATGCTAGAATTTATAATGGATATGACTATGGAAGTTATTTACTAATGGAAGGAATTCCTGTTTTTATTGATTCTAGATGTGATTTATATACACCAGAATTTAATAAAGAAGTCACTGTATTCGATGACTATATGGAGATTCAATATGGAGAAAAAAGTATATCAAGCTTAATGGAAAAATATGATTTAGAATATGCTCTTGTTTCAACAGAATCTTTTGAAAATGTTTACATGAAAGAAG